>NZ_JBVJMN010000004.1:0-226689 GCF_055584185.1 Streptomyces sp. NPDC104202
GGACCGGAGGGGTGGTGCTTCTGCGGGGGTGGACTGGAGAACCGGGGTGGGGGGGGGGCCGGGGGGGGGGGGAGGGTTGTCCCGCCGCCCCTGCCTCTTCGGTTCCGGGCCGGCGGCGTGCGCGGTCAGCGGGTGTCGCGGACGGCGAACAGGTCGGGGGTGGTGCCCGAGCCCTGGTTCACCGAGCCGGGCTCGGTCCCGCTGCGGCCGTTGGGGGCGAGGTACGGGTGCTGGGCGGGCACCCGGCCGGGCACGGGGCGCGCGGTCGCGGGGGCGCCAGGACCGCGCCCGGCGCGGTGGGCGTCACGGGCCCGCGGGCCCGCCGCCGGGGCGGGTGGCCGGTCACATCGGCTCCTCGGGTCCTGACGCGGGGCGCACCGGCGGCCGACGCCAGGCCCGAGGAGGTGAGACGTACAGGGAACGACGGCCCGCGGTGTCACGCGCGTGCGGTGGTCACGGCCGGAGGCTGGAGACCACGTCGGCGGTGGCCGCGACGCCGTCGTGGATGGTGGGCGCCATGCTGGTGCCGGCCAGGAAGAAGCCGAGCAGGGCGCAGACGAGCGCGTGGGAGAACTTCAGCCCTCCGCTGCGCAGGAAGATCGCCGCCAGCACCACCAGCAGCACCAGGACAGAAATGGAAACGGCCATGGCCTTCACGTCCCTCCGTCGCCGCACCGGAATTGCGGCGTTCGGCCGACAGTGTGGCGGAATGGGCGGTCCGTCCGGGCGTATGGCGGGGCGGCCATACGGGTGAGATGCGGACGGGGTCGGCCGCTGAGGGCCGCGGCGGGCCGCCGGGGGGCGGGGAAGCGGTGGTCGGGCGGGGCGTCGCGGTGGGCGAGCGCGACGCCGGGCCGGCCGCGGCGCGCGGACCGTGGTGGGGGTCGCCCCCGGCCGCGGTCGCCCGCGGGGTGGTCACGGGAGCTCCTCCGCGGGCAGGCAGTCCTTCCACTCCACCGTACGGTCGCACCAGCGGCGCAGCAGGAGGCGGTCGTGGCCGACGGCGAGGAGGCCCGCGCCGGTCTCCGCGCGGTAGGTCTCGACGGCGGCGACGAGGGCCGCGGTGGTGGAGGCGTCGAGCATGGCGGTCATCTCGTCGCAGACGAGCCAGCGCGGCCGCAGGCTCAGCGCCCGCGCCAGACACGCGCGTTGGAGCTGGCCGTCACTGACCTCGTGCGGGCGGCGGGTGAGCAGGTCGGGGGTCAGGCCGACGGCCGGGGCGAGTTCGGCGAGGCGGCCGGGGGCCCGGGCGCGCAGGCCGGTGGCGCGCAGCGGCTCGACGATCAGTTCGGCGAGGGTGAGGCGGGGGTCGGCGGCGGTGCGGGGCTGCTGGAAGACGACGCCGACGGCGGTCCGCCGGGCGCGGGGGGCGCGGTGGCGCCACCGGTGGACCTCGGCGCCGTCGAGGACGAGGCGGCCGGCGTCGGGGCGGTGGAGGAGGGCCGCGACGCGGGCGAGGGTGGACTTGCCGCAGCCGCTGGGGCCCAGGAGTCCGACGGATTCGCCGGGGGCGACGGTGAGCGACGCGCCGCGGAAGACGGGTACGCGCCGGTCGTATCCGGCGGTGACGCGGTCGAGTTCAAGCACGGGCGTGCTCCGGGTGGTGGCAGGCCACCCCGGCCCGGGGTGCGGGGCGGGTGGCGCAGAGGTCGGTGGCGCGGGTGCAGCGGGGGGCGAAGGCGCAGCCGTCGGGCAGGGCGGAGAGCTCGGGCGGCATCCCGGGCACGGGGGTGAAGGCCCGGTCGGGGAGGGCGTCGAGGAGGCCCCGGGCGTAGGGGTGACCGGGGCCGGTGGGGCCGAAGAACCGGTGGGCGGGGGCGATCTCGACGATCCGGCCGGCGTACATGACGGCGACGCGGTCGGCCACGCGGGCGGCGGCGGCGAGGTCGTGGGTGATCAGGAGCAGGCCGCGGCCCTCGTCGACGTGGCGGCGCAGCTCGTCGACGGTGCGGTCGACGAGGTCGCGGTCGAGCCCGGTGGTGGGTTCGTCGGCGAGGAGCAGGCGGGCGTCGCCGATGAGGGCGAGGGCGGTGGCGGCGCGCTGGGCGAGGCCGCCGGAGAGTTCGTGGGGGTGGCGGTCCAGGTGGCCGGCCGGGAACGCGGCCCGCGCGGCGGCGGCCTCGGCGGCCCCGCGCCGGGCGCGGCGGGGGACGGCGGTCAGCGCCCGTACGGTCTCCTCCAGCTGGGACCGCACGGTCCGCACGGGGGTGAGGTGGGCGGCGGGGCTCTGCGGCACCAGGCCGACGCGCCGGCCCCGTACGGTCCGGGCGAGGGTCTTCTCGTCGGCGGCCAGCAGGTCGGACGGACCTTCCCCGGCGCGGTCGGCGAGCAGGGCAGAGCCCGAGGCCACGCCGTTCGCGGGCAGCAGGCCGAGGAGCGCGGAGGCCAGGACCGACTTCCCGCAGCCGCTCTCGCCGACGAGCGCCAGGCACTCCCCCGCGGCGAGGTCGAAGTCGGCGTCGCTGACGGCCGCGACGCTCCGTCCGCCGTGCAGCCGGAACCGCACGGTGAGGCCGCGGACGCTGAGCAGGGCGTCCTCGGCCCGTTCGGCCGTGACGGCCTCCAGGGCGCGCAGGACCTTGCCGTCGGCGGTGTTCACAGCATCAGCTCCGATCGGCGGCGCGGGTGGAGGCGGTCGCGCCAGACGCCGGCGAGGCCGGCGATGGCGAGGGTGGGGACGATCAGCAGCAGGCCGGGGTAGAGGGTGGGCCACCAGTGCCCGGTGAGCAGGGAGGAGCGGGCGTTCTGGACGAGGTTGCCGAGGCTGGCCTGGTGGCTCGGCAGACCGAGGCCGAGGAAGGAGAGCGCGGACTCGTGCCACATGGCGTGCGGCACCATCAGGACGGCGGCGAGCGCGGCCTGCGGCAGCACGGCGGGCAGCAGGTGACGGACGGCGACGCGCAGCCGGGTGGCGCCGCCGGAGACCGCGGCGTCCACGAACGGCCGGGTGCGCAGCGAGAGGACCTCGGAGCGGACGATCCGCGCGGTGGAGAGCCAGTGGGTGACGGCGACGGAGGCGATGACGGGCCAGACGCCGGGGCGGAAGAGGGCGACGACGAAGATGCCGAGCAGCAGGTGGGGCACGGCGGAGAAGGTGTCGACGAGTCGCATCAGGCAGCGGTCGGTCCAGCCGCCGAAGGCGCCGGCGGCCGCGCCGACGGCGGTGCCGACGACGGTGGCGACCAGCGCGGCGACGAGTCCGACGAGGAGCGAGATCCGCAGGCCGTGGACGCAGCGCAGCAGCAGGTCGCGTCCGAGGTCGTCGGTGCCGAAGGGGTGGGACCAGGACGGCGGGAGGAGTTTGGCGGAGAGGTCGACGGCCTGTTCGTCGAGCCGGACGAGCGGCGGCACGAGGAGGACGGCGAGGAGGACGGTGCCGACGACGAGGGCGGAGGTCCAGAGCCGCAGGCGGTGGGTGCGGGGGTCAGCCATCGAAGCCCACCCTCGGGTCGGCGAGTCCGTACAGGAGGTCGGCGAGGAGGTTGCCGAGGAGGACGGCGGCGGTGGCGAGGACGGTGAGGGCGGCCAGCAGCGGGAAGTCGACCGAGGTGGCCGCGGTGACGGTGGCGGCGGCGATGCCGGGCCAGCTGAAGACGGTCTCCACCAGCAGGGCTCCGGTGATGAGTTCGGGGACGCGGGAGCCGACGAGGGTCAGCACGGGGAGCATTCCGGAGCGCAGGGCGTGTCCGGTGAGGACGGTCCGTTCGGCGAGGCCGCGGGCGCGGGCGCCGCGCACGGGGTCCTCGTCGAGGGCGTCGCCGACGCCCTGGCGGACGTAGAGGAAGAACCAGGGGAGCTGGGAGAGGCCGAGGACGAGGGCGGGCAGCACGAGGTGGCGGGCGACCTGGCCGGCGGTGACGGTGTCGCTCGCGGTGTCCGTGAGCCCGCCCGGGGGCAGGGCGCCCAGCCGCAGGGCGAAGAACCAGATGGCGAGGAGGCCGAGCCAGAAGGCGGGTGCGGCCTCCAGGGTGTACGCGGCGGAGCTGACGGCCCGGTCGAGGAGGCCGCCGCGGCGGCGGCCGGCCAGCACGCCGAGGAGCGTGCCGAGGGCGATCGCGACGAGGAAGGCGGTGGCGGCGAGCAGGACGGACCAGCCGAGGCGTTCGCCGATGACGTCGGCGACGGGCCGGCGCATGACGGAGGAGTCGCCGAGGTCGCCGGTGAGGGCGGAGGTGAGCCACTCCCACCAGCGGGCGGTGAAGGGCCGGTCGACGCCGAGGTTGGCACGGAGCTGGTCGAGGTTCTCCTGCGAGGCGGTGAGGCCGGCGGTGCCCGCGTAGGCCTTGACGGGGTCGAAGGGGGAGGCCGCGGCGACGGCGAACACCGCGAAGGTCACGGCGAGCAGGACGGGGACGGCGGCCAGGGCGCGCCGGCCCGTCATGCGGGCCATGGCCCCCCAGGGGAGGCGCCGGCTCACGGGGCGGCGCCCTTGGGGACCCAGGACTCGACGTTCCACCAGGGACCGGAGGCGAGGCCGTGGTCATGCGGTTCGGTCTGGGTGCCGAGGCCGTCCCAGGCGTCGTTCACGACGTAGAGGTGGTCGATGTGGGTGAGGAAGGTGTAGCCGGGGTTCTCGGCGAGTTCGCGCTGGACGGTGTCGTAGGCGGCACGGCGCGCGGCGGGGTCGTCGGTCCGGCGGCCGTCCTCCAGGGCGCGGTCGACGGTCTTGTTGTCGTACCAGGCCATGTTGTTGAAGCCGTCGCCCGCGAGGGTGGACTTGAGCAGCAGGTACTGGTCGAAGTCGGGGTCGCCGGGCGAGCCGCCGCCGGCGAGGACGGCGTCGGTCCTCATGCGGGGTTCGATGACCTCCCAGGTGCCGGCCTGGGTGGTGATGTCGATGCCGGCCTTCCTGGCGTCGGAGGCGTAGGCGAGGGCGTGGTCCTGGCGGAGCTTGTCGCCGGAGGGGTACCAGAGGGGGAAGGCGGCGCGGACGCCGTCGCGGACGCGGACGCCGTCGGGGCCGGGCTTCCAGCCGGCCTCGTCGAGGATCTTCCCGGCGCCGGCGAGGTCGTGGCGGCGCTCGGTGCCCTCGGCGAACCAGGGGCTGCCGGTGGGGACGGGGCCGTAGGCCGGCTTGCCGGCGCCTTCGAGGATCTTGTCGACCATGGCCTGGCGGTCGACGGCGAGGTCGAGGGCGCGGCGGACGGCGGTGTCGCCGGTGACCGGGTGGTGGGTGGGGAGGGTGACGGTGCGGTAGTCGTAGGTCTTCGCGGTGTACGTGGTCCGGGCCGGGTCGTCGGCGAAGCCGGCCGCCAGGTTGGGCGGCAGGACGGCGCCGTCGAGGTCGCCGGCGCGCAGCCGGGTGGCCCGGACGTCGTCGTCCTTGACGACGGCCATGGTGAACCGTTTCACGGCGGGCGCGCCGTCCCAGTAGGTGGGGTTGGCCTTGAAGGTGAGCTTCTCGCCCTTGGACCAGCCGGTGAGGACGTACGGTCCGGTGCCGATCGGCCGGGTGGTGAAGGCGCCGGTGTTGACGTCCTGTCCCGCGGCGGCGTGGGCGGGGGCGATGGCCTGGACGGTGCGCTGGGCGAAGGGGGCGTAGGGGTACTTGAGGGTGAAGACGACGGTGTCGTCGCCGACGGCCCGGACGTCGCGGAGGGCGTCGAGTTCGGAGCGGGAGGCGTTGTTCGTCCTCGGGTCGAGGATCGTGCGGTAGGTGAAGACGACGTCCTTCGCGGTGAAGGGGACGCCGTCGCTGAAGGTGACGCCGGAGCGGAGGGCGTAGGTGTACGTGAGGCCGTCGGCGCTGACCTTCGGCAGGGCGCGGGCGAGGGCGGGTTCGAGCTTCATGGCGCCGTCGAAGGCGAGCAGCCCGTCGAAGATCTTGGAGTTGCCGTCCTTGCCGTAGCCGAGGAGGGGGCTGAGGGTCTCGGGTTCGTACGCGATGCCGACGACCGCGGAGTCCCTGGGCCCGCCCGTGCCTCCGGCGGTGCCGGGGTGGGAGCAGGCCGTGGTGGCGAGGGCGAGCGCCCCCGTCACTGTCGCGGCGGTCGCTCGGCGGACGGTTCGGGCGGCCATCGTGTCCACACCCCTCTTGAAGATCAACTGTTATTGCGAAGAGATTGCAATTAAACAGCACGTAAAGGGGTGTGACGGCAGGGGGCCCCTTACCCGGAGCGCAAGGCTCCGGGTAAGGGGCCCCCGCCACAGGTCACTCGGGTGCCGGAAGCCCCACCAGAGCCGCGATCGCGTCCTGATGGCGCCCGGCCGAACCGAGCGCGATCTGATCGGACTTGGCCCGCTTCAGCGCCAGGTGCGCAGGGTGCTCCCAGGTCATGCCGAGCCCCCCGTGCAGCTGGACGCACTCCTCGGCCGCGTGGACCGCGACCTTGGAGCAGTACGCCTGCGCGACGGCGACCAGGAGCGGGGCGTCGGGGCCGGCGCCGGCGAGGGCGTCGGCCGCGGCGCGGGCCGCCGCCCGGGCGCCGACCAGCTCCAGCCAGAGCTGGGCCATGCGGTGCTTGAGGGACTGGAACGAACCGACGGGACGGTTGAACTGGTGGCGCTCCCGGGTGTGCCGGACGGTCTCCTCCAGGCACCACTCGGCGAGGCCCAACTGCTCGGACGCCAACAGCCCCGCGCCGGCGAGGAGTCCGCGGTCGACCGCCGCGCGGCTCGCCTCGGGGCCGGCGAGCCGGGTGCCGCTCCCCTCCGGCGCGGTGACGGTGGCGAGCGGGCGGGTCAGGTCGAGCGGGCTCAGCGGCTCCACCGCCGCCTCCTCCGCGGGTACGGCGTACAGGCCGTCGGCGCGCGGGACGAGGAGGACGTCGGCCGCGACGGCGTCGGCGACCCCGGCCACCCGGGAGCCGGCCGGCGGGCGCGCGCCCGGTCCGGTGGCGAGGGGCACGGCGAGCACCGCGACCGTGCCGCCGCCCGCGACCCGGGCGAGGAGTCCGGCGGCGGGCCCGTCCTCCCCGGCCAGCGCCAGCAGGGTCTCGGTGGCCACGACCGCGCTCGTGAGGTAGGGCAGCGGGGTCACCGCGCGGCCCAGCTCCTCCAGGACGACGGCGGCCTCGCGGTGGCTCGCGCCCTGGCCGCCGAGCTCCTCGGGGACCAGGAGGCCGGCGGCGCCGATGTCGGTCGCCAGGGACTTCCACAGCCCGGGGACGTACGGGCTGTCCGTCTCGGCCAGGGCGAGCACCGTCCGGTGTCCCGCACGGTCGGAGAGCAGGTCGCGGACGGCCGCCCGCAGATCGTCCTCGGTCTCGGAGTAGAGCAGGTCGAGCGCGGGGGTCGGTGCGGTCATCGGGCCAGGTCCTTCCAGGCGACGTCCTTGTCGTTGCGGGGCTCCGGGGGAAGGCCGAGGACCCGTTCGGCGACGATGTTGAGGAGGACCTCGGTCGTGCCGCCCTCGATCGAGTTGCCCTTGGACCGCAGGTAGCGGTAGCCGGCGTCGCGGCCGGTGAAGTCGACGAGTTCGGGGCGGCGCATGGTCCAGTCCCCGTACAGCAGGCCCTCGTCGCCGAGGAGTTCGACCTCCAGTCCGCTGATGGCCTGGTTGAGCCGGGCGAAGCCGAGCTTCATCGCGCTGCCCTCCGGGCCCGGCTGGCCCGCGACGAGCTGCTGGCGCAGCCGCTCGCCCGTCAGCCGGGCCACCTCGGCGTCGACCCAGAGGTCCAGGAGCCGCCGGTGCAGGTCGTGGGTGCGCAGTTCGGGCCGGTCGCGCCAGGTGGCGGCGACCTTCCCGATCATGCCGCCCTCGCGGGGGATGCGGGCGCCGCCGATGGAGACCCGCTCGTTCATGAGGGTGGTCTGCGCGACCCGCCAGCCGTCGCCGACCGCGCCGAGCCGGTGGGCGTCGGGGATGCGGACGCCGGTGAGGAAGACCTCGTTGAACTCGGCCTCGCCGGTGATCTGGCGCAGCGGCCTGACCTCGACGCCGGGGTCGGTCATGTCGCAGACGAAGTAGGTGATGCCCCGGTGCTTGGGCGCGTCCGGGTCGGTGCGGGCGATGAGGATGGCCCACCGGGCCACGTGGGCGCTGGAGGTCCACACCTTCTGCCCGTCGATCACCCAGTCGTCGCCGTCCCGCACGGCCCGGGTGCCGAGCGCGGCGAGGTCGGAGCCGGCGCCGGGCTCGCTGAAGAGCTGGCACCACACCTCCTCGCCCACCCACAGCGGCCGCAGGAAGCGGCGCCGGACCTCGTCGCCGCCGTGCGCGAGCAGGGTGGGCGCGGCCATCCCGAGGCCGATGCCGATGCGGCGTGGGTCGTTGTCGGGCGCTCCCGCGGCGGCGAGTTCGGCGTCGACGACGGACTGCAGCGCGCGGGGCGCGTCGAGCCCGCCGAGGCCCACCGGGTAGTGGACCCAGGCGAGTCCGGCGTCGAAGCGCGCCTTCAGGAAGTCGGTGCGGTCGGTGGTCGCGGGCGGGTGCTCGTCGAGCAGGCGCCGGACGAGCGCGCGGAGTGCGTCGGCGTCGGTCACGCGGCGGCCCCTTCCGGGAGGACGACCAGACGGCCGGTGGTGGTGCCGTCGGCGACCCGCTGCACGGCGTCGGCCGCGGCCGCGAAGGGGACGCGCTCGCCGACGAGCGGCTTGATCAGGCCCTTGGCCGCGTAGGCGGTGAGGGTCTCGTGGCAGCGGCCGATCGAGGCCGGGTCCTTCGCCGCGTACAGGCCCCAGTGGAGGCCGAGGACCGAGTAGTTCTTCACGAGCGCGTGGTTGAGGGCCGGGGCGGGGACGGTGCCGCTGGCGAAGCCGACGACCACGATCCGCCCCTCGAAGGCCACGCACTTCGCGGACTGCTGGTACGCCTCGCCGCCGACCGGGTCGTAGACGACGTCGGCGCCGCGGCCGCCGGTCGCGGCCTTGACGGCGGCGACCACGTCCTCGGAGCGCCGGTCGATCACGAGGTCGCAGCCGAGCGCGCGGGCGACGGCCGCCTTCTCGGGCCCGCCGACCACGCCGATGACGGTGGCGCCGGCGGCCTTGCCGAGCTGGACGGCGGCGCTGCCGACGCCGCCGGCCGCCGCGTGGACGAGGAGCGTCTCGCCCTCGCGCAGGGCCGCGCGGCGGTGGAGGCCGAACCAGCCGGTCTGGTAGCCGATGTGCAGCGCGGCGGCCTCGGCGTCGTCGAGGGCCTCGGGGGCCGGGAGGAGCCCGGCGGCGTCGGCCAGGGTGTACTCGGCGAAGCCGCCGTGCGGGAGGGCCGCGGTGGTGATGACCCGGCGGCCGTCCTCGGTCTCGGCGCACACCTCCACGCCGGGGGTGAAGGGCAGTGGGGGCCGCACCTGGTAGTGGCCGCGGCAGAGCAGCGCGTCGGGGAAGTTGACGTTCGCGGCACGGACCCTGAGCAGCACCTGCCCCGCTCCGGGCGTCGGCGTCCCCACCTCCTCGCGGCGCATCACCGCGCCGGGTTCCCCGTTCTCGTACACACGCCATGCCTGCATCCGGAATGCCTCCTCCGTACCGAGCGGTCGGTTGCATACTAAGCGGTCGCTTGACGCGGCGGAACGGGTCAGCCGGACTTCTTGGGCCGCGCTCGCACGTGCATGCGCTCCCCCTGCGGCCCGAAGAGGCTCAGGAACTCCACCGGCCCGTCGTCCACGGGACCGAACCAGTGCGGGACCCGGGTGTCGAACTCGGCCGCCTCCCCGGCACCGAGGACGACGTCGTGCTCGCCGAGGACGAGCCGGAGCCGCCCGGAGAGCACGTACAGCCACTCGTACCCCTCGTGCACCCGGGGATCCGGCGCCTCCCGCGTCTTCTCCTGGATCACCTTGTACGCCTGGAGGCCGCCCGGCTGGCGGGTCAGCGGGAACATCGTCCGCCCGTGGCGCACGATGGGCTTGGCCTTCACCCGCGGGTCGCCGACCGGCGGGGCGCCGACCAGCTCGTCGAGCGGGACCTGGTGGGCGCGGGCCAGCGGCAGCAGCAGTTCGAGGCTGGGCCGGCGCCGGCCGGACTCCAGCCGGGACAGCGTGCTCACGGAGATCCCGGTGGCGGCGGAGAGCTCGGCCAGGGTCACCCCGCGGTCGCGGCGGACCCGCCGGAGCCGGGGGCCCACGTCGTTCAGCACGGCGTCGATGCGGTCGTCTTCGCTCATGCCTCCAGTGTTGCAGAAACGGCAACACCGCTTGCCGGTTCGCCGAGGCCGAGCGAGCCTCGCACCATGGGCACCGACACGAGGAGCAGCGGGATGGACAGGGACGACGACACCGGCGGGCACGGCCCGGACGAGCGGTACGACGCCGTGGTGGTGGGCGGCGGCGCGGCGGGGCTCAGTGCCGCGCTGGTCCTGGGCCGCGCACGGCGCCGGACCCTGGTCGTGGACGCGGGCGAGCCCCGCAACGCCCCGGCCGCGCACATGCAGGGCGTCCTCTCCCGCGACGGGACGAGCCCGGCCGACTACCTGGCGGCCGGACGGCGCGAGATCGCCCGGTACGGCGTGGAGTGGCGCGCGGGACGGGTGACGGGCGCGGCGCCGGACGGCCGGGACGGGTTCACCGTCTCCCTGGCGGACGGCACGCGGACCGGGGCGCGGCGGCTCGTCGTGACCACCGGCCTCGTCGACGAGCTGCCGGACATCGACGGGGTCGCCCGGCGGTGGGGCAAGGACGTGCTGCACTGCCCCTACTGCCACGGCTGGGAGGTCCGCGACCGGGCCTTCGGCGTGATCGCGCACCCGGTGATGCCCGCGCACCAGGCTCTGATGGTCTCGCAGTGGTCGAAGGACGTGACGCTCTTCCTCCACACCGCGGACGGCCCCACGGCGGAGGAGGCGGCGCTCCTGGAGGCCGCCGGCGTGCGGGTGGTGACCGGGGAGGTGGCCGGAGTCGAGACGGAGGACGACGCGCTGACCGGGGTGCGGCTCGCGGACGGGCGGTTCGTGCCCCGCTCCGTCGTCTTCGTCGGGGCGACCCGGCTCGCGGCCCGGGACGGGGTGCTGCGGCAGCTCGGGGCTGAGCTGCGCGCGACCCCCTTCGGGGAGTTCGTGGCCGTCGACGAGACCGGCCGGACGAGCGTGCCCGGCGTCTGGGCGGCGGGGAACGTCACCGGCCCGCAGGAACAGGTCGTGAACGCGGTGAGCCGGGGCCACCGGGCCGCCGTCGCGCTCAACGGCGAGCTGCTCCTGGGCGATCTGGCCGAGCGGGCGGCCCGTCGGCCGACCGGATGAACCCGCACGGCGGCGGCTGCGCCGACCGGCCCCGGGGATGAGGATCGGCCATGGTGTCCGGGGGCCGTCAGGGACCTGCGCCCCGGCTCCGGCAGCCACGGACGACGGAAGGACGGAACACCTCCCATGCTCGGTACGCACTTCACCCAGGGATCCCCCAACTGGATCGATCTCGGCAGCCCCGACACCGAGGCCGCCGCCTCCTTCTACGGCGCCGTCTTCGGCTGGGAGTTCCGGTCGGCCGGGCCGGAGGCCGGGGGCTACGGCTACTTCCAGCAGGACGGCCTCACGGTCGCCGCCCTCGGGAGGCTCACCGAGGAGGGCGCCCGCAGCGCCTGGACGCTGTACTTCCAGACCCCGGACGCCGAGGCCGCCCAGAAGGGCGCCGAGACCGCCGGCGGCACCGTGCGCGTCCCGGCCTTCGACGTCATGGACGCGGGCCGGATGGCCTGCCTCACCGACCCGGGCGGCGCCGAGTTCGCCGTCTGGCAGCCGGGCCGCGTGCAGGGCCTGGAGCGGACCTCCTCGACCAACACCCTGGTCTGGGCCGAACTCCACGTGGCCGACCCGGAGTCGGTCCTCGGCTTCTACCGGGCGCTGTTCGGCTGGCGGTGGGCCGAGATGGACGCGCCCGGCATGACGTACCGGGTGATCTCCACCGCCGAGGGCGACCAGCAGGACGCCTCCTTCGGCGGCGCCGCCGAACTCCAGGGCGAGCACCCGCGCTGGGTGCCGTACTTCGCGGTCGAGGACGCCGACGCCGTCTCGCGCTCGGTGCAGGGCAACGGCGGCTCGGTCCTCATGCCCGCCGCCGACGTCCCCGACGTCGGCCGGATCGCCTGGCTCGCCGACCCGTTCGGCGCGGCCTTCGCGGTCCTGAAGCCCGCGCCGATGGGCTGAGCCGGGCCCCGGATCAGCGGGCGAACAGCTCGAAGGTCACCGCCGGGCGTCCGCCGAAGCGGTCCGCGGCGCGCCCGGTGGCCCCGGCGAGGAAGGACCGGACGTACTCCTCCGGGTCCTGGTCCGTCAGCGCCTCGATGTACGCGCGGTGGCAGAGCAGCGAGCGGACCGCCCGGTCCATGCCGGGCGCGGCGTCGACGGCGTGCGTCGGCGTGCTGGAGGCCGCCACCGCCACCCAGCGCACGCCGTCCCAGGGCTCCAGTCCCCGTTCGGCGAGGTCCGTGAAGATCCAGCGGTTCCCGGCGTCAGCGGCCGCGTCGAGGGTGGCGCGGCCCACGGCCAGGTGGTCGGGGGTGTTCCAGGGGGCACCCGGTCCGCCGCCCCAGGTGTCCCGGTGGTTCAGGGTGACGACCAGCTCCGGGCGGTGGCGGCGGATCGCCGCGGCGATGTCGCGGCGCAGCCCGAGCCCGTACTCGATCACCCCGTCGCGGTGGTCGAGGAACTCGACGGTGTCCACGCCGACGACGGCGGCGCTGTCCCGCTGCTCCCGCTCGCGCAGCGGGCCGCAGACGTCCGGGGCGAGCGAGTCGATGCCGGCCTCGCCGCGGGTGGCGAGGACGTACACCACCTCCTTCCCGGCGTCCGTCCAGGCGGCGACGGCGGCCGCGCAGCCGTACTCCAGGTCGTCCGGGTGGGCGACGACGGCGAGGGCGCGCGTCCAGTCTCCGGGCAGCTCGGCGAGGTCCGTGGCATCCGTTGCGATCATGACCGCAGGATACGGGCCGCGTCCGCCGCCGTCGGGCGGATCGCCCCGGACAGGATCACCGAACGCGAGACGTGCCGCGGGCGGTCGGGATTGAGCCCGCGCCGGTCCGCGAGGGCGACGGCGAGCCGCTGGGCGCGGACCAGCGCGGCGACCGGGTCGATGGCGTCGGCGGCGAACAGGGCGCCCGTGGACTCCACTTCGTCCCGCAGCCCCGAGGGGGCCGGACCGAGGCACCAGACCAGGCTCGACCGGTCGCTGATGCTGATGGGGCCGTGCCGGTACTCCATCGCGGCGTACGACTCCGTCCAGGCGCGCGCCACCTCGCGGAGCTTGAGGGCGGCCTCGTCGGCGAGCCCGACGGTCCAGCCGGTGCCGAGGAAGGTGTACTGGCCGCGCCGCTCCCAGGCGGCGGGCAGCCGCTCGTAGAGGACGAGCTCGGCGTCCGCGATCGAGGGACCGAGGTCCACGCCCAGTCCCGCGCGCAGGAGTTGGAGGGCGGTGGTGGCGAACCGGGTCTGGACGACGGAGCGTTCGTCGGCGAAGCCCAGGTCGACGACCCGGTCGGCGAGCCGCCCGGCGGGGCTGTCGGGGACCCCGGTGAGCACGAGGGAGGGCATCCGTCCGGCGGCCGCGGCCAGCAGGTGCACGACCTCGGTGGTGGTGCCGGAGCGGGTCAGCGCCACGACCCGGTCGTAGCCGCGGCCCAGCGGGGTCCGGTCGGAGGCGGGGAAGGCGTCGGTCTCCCCCGCCCCCAGGGACTCGCGCAGGGCGGCGTAGGCACGGGCGATGAAGTAGGAGGTGCCGCAGCCGACGACGGCCACGCGCTCGCCGCGCCCCGGCAGCAGGGCGGCCTGCCGGTCGGCGGTCTCGGCGGCGCGCCGCCAGCACTCCGGCTGGGCGACGATCTCGGCGCCGACGTGGGTGCTCATGGTCCGGGTCCTCTCCTCGCGGGCTCCCCGCGCGGGGGTCCGGACCGAGTTCTACCGGCAGCCCGCGCGCCCGCACCATGTCCAACGGCGGCCGACCGCTTGGACTTTTGCGCGCGGCGGGCCGCCGGCGGCGGGGGTCAGAGCTCGTCGCGGGAGAGCGCCAGGAGCCGGTCGAGGACCCGCGGCCCGCCGGCCCGCACCCCGTCGTGCTCGTACTCGTCGGTCACCCAGGTCCGCAGGCCCCGGACGGCCCGGGCCGTCTCCAGGGAGTGGGCGGTGTCGACGTACATGTCGTCGTGGTAGACGGCGGCCGCGACGGGCACCTCGTTGGCGGCGAGGCGCTCGGGGTCGTAGAGCGGCGTCCAGTCGTCGCGTGCGGCGAGCCGTTCGGCGGTCTCGCGCAGCGGGCGCAGGGCGGGGTCGGTGACGAAGTGCCACGGATGGACCGTCTCGCCGGTGAAGAGCGGCGGCGCGCCGCTCGCGAGGGCGGTCCGGGCGTCGAACTCGGGGTACTCCGCGCGGACGCGTTCGGCGGCCCAGTCGGTGGGGCCCCGGCCCTGGGCGTAGATGGCCTCGTGGAGCACGGCGTAGAGCGGGTGTCCGGCGTACGAGAGGTGCGCCCGCACCTGCTCCAGGAAGGAGTCGGCGAGTTCGGGGCCGCCGGGGGTCGGGACGAAGGCGCCCTCCAGGAGGAGGTGGAGCTGGTGGGTGCCGTCGCCGGAGCCGAGGAGGATGCCGAGGGACTGGAACGCCTCGGCGGTCAGGAGGCCGCCGCCGGGCAGGGTCACCTCGCGGTCGAGGAGGTGGGCGAGGATCGCCCGGGCCCGCTCGGCGTCCTGCGGGTAGCGGGCGAAGTGGGCCTCGTTCTTGCGCCGGACGCGGGGGTAGGCGGCTCGGTAGACCTCGTCGGCGGTGGCGTCCAGGGAGGGCAGGCCGCCGGTGACGAGGACCCGCTCCAGGCCCTCGGGAGCGGTGGAGAGGTAGTGGGTGGCGCAGAAGCCGCCGAAGCTCTGGCCGAGGACGGTCCAGGGCGCGCCGCCGGTGAGCCGGCGGCGGATGCTCTCGCAGTCCGCGACGATGGAGTCGGCCCGGAAGTGGGCGAGGTAGTCGGCCTGCTCGGCCGGGGTGCCGCGGAGGGGCAGGGTCTGCCGGTTGGCGGGGGTGGAGCGGCCGGTCCCGCGCTGGTCGAGCAGGAGGACGCGGAACTCCCTGACCGCCCGGCCCAGCCACGCCTGGGGGCCGATGAAACGGCGGGCGCCGAAGCCCGGGCCGCCCTCCAGGTAGACCAGCCACGGCAGCCGCTCGCGGTCCGCGCTCCCGCTCGCGACGACCTCACGGCCGAAGACCTCGATCCGCTCGCCGTCGGGGCGGGTGTGGTCGAGGGGAACGGGGAAGCGGTGGTCGGTGAGGACGAGTCCCGGCTGCCGGTAGGTGGTCACGCTGTTCCTGCTCCTGTTCGGTGTGCCCCCGCGGGGACAGTGGATCACACGGCGGGCACGTCCCGCGGGCGGGTGGTCCCCGGCGCGGGGCCTTCCGGGCCGGGGACTTCCGGGCCGGGGACTTCCGGGCCAGGCGGGGTCAGGGCCGGGCGGGCTCAGGGCGACAGGAGACCCTTGCCGGCCAGGTACGTCCGCGCCACGTCCTCCGGCAGCCGCCGCCAGCTGTCCACCTGCTCGTTGAGGTGCGCGAGGTCCTCCGTGGTCAGCACGGTGTTCAGCCGGTCGAGGGCGCCCGTCACGCCCGCGCTCCCGGCCCGGGCCCGGTTGACCACCGGGACCACGTGGTCGGCGTTCTGCAGCCGCTTGTCGTCGGCGAGCAGGACGAGCCCGAAGTCGTCCAGGGTGGCGTCGGTGCTGGTGGTGAGCACCAGCTGGGCCTGGCCGCTCTGCACCGCCTGCTTGGACTGCGTGGTCCCGACGCCCTTGGGGTCGACGCCGGTCACGTCGATCCCGTACGTCTCCCGGAGGCCCGGTGCGCAGTACGGCCGGCGGACGCACTCGTCGCCGGCGGCGAGGCGGACGGGCAGGCGGGCGGCGCCGAGGTCGCTGAGGGTCCGGAGCCGGTGGTCGGCGGCGTAGGCGGCGGTGACGGCGAAGGCGTTCTGGTCGACGGCGCGCCCGGGGTCGAGGACGGTCAGGCCGCGCGGTGCGGCGAGCGCCCGCAGGGCGGTCATGGTGGCGGCCGCGTCGGGGGAGCCGACGGGCGGCGCGTCGGGGCCGTGCTCCTTGGCGTTCAGCCAGTCGGCGAAGGTGGCGGCGTACTCCGGCACGACGTCGATCCGGCCGCTCTCCAGGGCCGGTTCGTACAGCTCCCGGTTAGTGACGGTCAGCTGCCGGGTCCGGTAGCCGGCGGCCTCCAGCAGGAGGGCGTACATCTCGGCCAGCAGGTCGCTCTCGGTGAACCCGGCGGAGCCGACGACCAGGTCCCGGCTGTCGCCGGGCGGGGCGGTGGGCGCGCCGCGGTCCTCCAGCGAGGGCCCCTCGGCGCACCCGCCGAGGAGCGCGAGGAGACAGGCGGCGAGCGCGGCCGCCCGGGGCGGTCTCATCCTTCGCTCCGCCGCGGCCCGCCGGGGACGAGGCGCCGGACGCCCTCGAAGACGCCCTCGACGGCCAGGGCGAGGAGCGCGACCAGGAAGGCACCGGCGACGACCTGGGGGGTCGAGGCGAGGTTGAAGCCGGCGGTGATGATCCGGCCGAGCCCCCCGCCGCCGGCCAGCGCGGCCACGGTGGCGGTGGCGACGAGCTGGACGGCGGCGATCCGGACCCCGGTGAGGACGAGGGGCAGGGCCAGGGGGAGCTCGACGCGCAGGAGCGTCCGTCCTTCGGTCATGCCCATCCCCCGGGCGGCCCGGACGACGTCGGGGTCGACGCCGCGCACCCCCACGTACGCGTTGGTCAGCAGCGGCGGCACGGCGAACAGGACCAGCGCGATCACGGTGGGCCAGGGCTCGTACGGGCCGAGCGGGCTCAGCAGGAGCAGGACGAAGACGGCGAAGGTGGGGACGGCGCGGCCCGCGTTGGCGAGGTTCAGGGCGAGGGCGCCGCCCTTGCCGCGGTGGCCGAGGACGAGACCGGCGGGCAGCGCGATGAGGCAGCCGATCAGCAGGCAGACGACGGTGAGGAAGAGGTGCTCCGCGAGGCGGTTCCCCACGCCGTCCTCGCCGGACCAGTGGGCGGCGGTCGTCAGCCAGGACCAGGCGTCGGCGAGGGTCGTCACGCGGACCGCCCGCGGGTCCAGGGGGTCAGCAGCCGCTGGGCGCCGAGGAGGAGCAGGTCGGCGGCGACGGCGATGAGGACGCAGAGCGCGGAGGCGGTGAGCACCTGGGCCTTGAAGTAGGTGTTCATGCCGGCGTAGATGAGGTTGCCCAGGCCGCCGTGGCCGACGATCGCGCCGATCGTGACGAGGGAGACCGCGGAGACGGTGGCCAGCCGCAGCCCGGCCATCGCGGCGGGCAGGGCGAGGGGCAGTTCGACGGCGAGGAGCAGCCGGACGGGCCCGTAGCCGAGGCCACGGGCGGCCTGCCGGGTCTCCTCGGGGACGTCGCGGAGCCCGGCGAGGATGTTCCGTACCAGCAGGGTGAGCGAGTACAGGACGAGTCCGGCGACGACGAGCGCCGCGGACAGCCCGTAGACCGGCAGCAGCAGCGAGAACAGGGCGAGCGCGGGGATCGTGTACAGCACGGTGGTGATGCCCAGGACGGGTCCGGCCGCCCAGTGCCACCGGCGGGCGGCCAGGGCGAGCGGCAGGGCGAGCAGGAGGCCCAGGGCGACGGAGGCCCCGGTGAGCCGGAGGTGCTCGGCCACCGCGTCGGCGAGGATCTCACCGCGGGAGGAGACGTAGGCCCCGCAGATCCACTCGTTGCGGGCGAGGCAGTCGTCGGGCGGCGCGGTCACCCTCCCATTCGAGACGGCGGGCGGGCGCCCCGCACCCCCGGCCGGGCCGATCGGGGGCGGGGCGCCGCGGGCGCGGCCTCAGGGGGCGAGGGGCAGCCGGCGCTTGTGCTCGGTGAGCTCGTAGCGGCGGACGATGGAGGCGAACGCGGCCTCCGCGACCGGCTTGCCCTCCAGGAAGTCGTCGATGTCGTCGTAGGTGACGCCGAGCGCGTCCTCGTCGGGCTTGCCCGGGTCGAGGGTCTCCAGGTCGGCCGTGGGGGTCTTCCAGACCAGCTCGCCGGGGGCGCCGAGCTCGGCGGCGACGGCGCGGACCCGCCGCTTGGTCAGGCCGGTGAGCGGGACGACGTCGGCGGCGCCGTCGCCGAACTTGGTGAAGAAGCCGGAGACGGCCTCGGCCGCGTGGTCGGTGCCGACGACGAGCCCGTCGTGGGCGCCGGCGACCGCGTACTGCGCGATCATCCGCTGGCGGGCCTTGATGTTGCCCTGCACGAAGTCCTGGTGGTGGGCGTCACGGAAGGTCACCCCGCCGGCGAGGCAGGCCGCCAGGGCCGCGTCGCTGGCGGCCTTGACGTCCACGGTGAGGACCCGGTCGGCGCGGATGAAGCCGAGGGCGGTCTGCGCGTCCTTCTCGTCGGCCTGGACGCCGTACGGCAGGCGCATCGCGTAGAAGGTGGCGTCGTGGCCGGCGGCGCGGGCCCGCTCCACGGCGAGCTGGCAGAGCCGGCCCGCGGTCGTGGAGTCGACGCCGCCGCTGATGCCGAGGACGAGGGAGCGCAGCCCGGTGGAGGTCAGCCGCTCGGTGAGGAAGGCCACCCGGCGCTCGATCTCGGCGGCCGGGTCGAAGGCGTCGGACACCTCGAGGTCCCGGGCGATCTGCTGCTGGACGGCGGTGGGCGCCGGGTCGGTCACGGAGGTCTCCTCGTCGCGGGGCGGTCGGCGGCGGACCGGGGCCGCGCGCCGACGGGTGTACGGGGGTCGACTCTACGCACCGGGGCGCCGGGCCGTCGCCCTGGCCCAAAGGGGCACGGCGGGCGGGCCCGCGCGGGGCGGGCCGGGGTGTCGGCCGGGCCCGGCCGCCCGGTGTCGCCGGGCCGGGCCGCGGGGTCGGGGCCGTCCGGCCCGCCGGGGACGGTCAGGGGGTGGTGTCCGGCTCCGGTGCGCAGAGGACCTCGACCCGCTGGACGAGGTTGTTGGCGAAGCCGCCGCGGTTCCAGGGCGCGGTGAGCGGCTGGACGTTGCCCGCCGCGTCGGTGGCCCGGACGGTGAGGTGGCGCAGGCCCGGGGTCGCGGTCCACAGGGCGCTCCAGGCGGTCCAGGCCCAGGGGTGGGCCGGGTCGGGGTGGAGTTCGGCGTCGGTCCAGGCGGCGCCGCCGTCCTCGCTGACCTCGACGCGGGTGACGGGTCCGTGACCGGACCAGGCGCGGCCGAGGAGCGGCACCGGGCCGGGGCGCACCACGCGGGTGCGGGACATGAAGTCCGGGAATCCGGGCGGCGCCATCAGGGCGCGGGGCGCGATGAGGGTGACCGGCTCCCCCGGTTCTCCGGGGTCCTGGCGGAGCCGGTAGGCCACGCTCTGCTGGAAGCCGGTGTACGGGGTGCCGGTGAGCGTGATGTCGTGCAGCCACTTCACGTGGGCCATGCCGTACCAGCCGGGGACGACGAGCCGGAGCGGGCTGCCGTGCTGCGGAGGCAGGGGCGCACCGTTCATCGTGTGGGCGACGAGGACGTCGCGGGCCGGGTCGGCGGCCGTCGCGAGCGGAAGGGAGCGCCGGTAGTCCTGTTCGACGCCGCGTTCGACGCCGTGGTCGGCGCCGGTGAAGACGGCCTCGACGGCGTCCTCGGCGGGGCCGGCCTCCGCCAGGAGCGAGGCCAGCGGGACGCCCGTCCACTCGGCGGTGCCGACGGCCTCGACGATCCAGGGCTGGCTGACGGGCCGGGGCGTCAGCACGGCACGGCCGTTCCCGGCGCACTCCAGGGTCACGCGGCGGGTGACGGAGGGCCGGGCGCGCAGCGCGTCCAGGTCCAGGGCCAGCGGACGCAGCACCCGGCCGCCGACGGTGAGCCGCCAGCCGTCCGGGTCCGTGGCGGGGATGTCGTAGTGCACGAGCACGTAGTGGAGGCCGGGCGGGGTGACGTCGTAGCGCAGGGCTTCGAGCGGGAGTCCGTGGTTGCGGGCGGCGAGGGCCAGTTCCTGGGCGCTGATGCCCTCGCCGGCGGCCGCCACGCGTCCGGGGGCGCTGATGCCGCCCGGACCGCCGAGGGATCCGTCCATCTCCTCATGGTGCGCCGGGCCCGCGGGCCCGGCACCTCGGCGCGGCGGGGGGCCTCACCCCTGCGCGGGGCCGCGGAGGGCCCGGTCGAGGCCGTCCTGCGGGAGCCCGGTGAGGGCCCGGCCGAAGATCTCCTCGTAGGCGGGGTCGCCCATCGACGCGCGGACGGTGTCCGTGTACTTCTCGTGCAGGGCCCTCAGCCCCGGCAGGCCGCGTCGGGGCTGGCCGGTGGAGCGCCAGTAGGCCTCCCCGGTGCCGGAGACGTCGGCGGCGCGTTCCCCCTCGCCGGCCGCGGCGAGCGCGGTGGCGAGCACGTCGAGGCCGAGGGCGACGCCGAGGATGGCGCCGAGGTTCCGGGTCCCTTCGAGCATGGCGCGGGCGTGTCCGGCGGCGGCGGCCGGGTCGCCCTCCAGGAGGCCGGTGAGGGCGAGCTGGTACTCCAGGGCGGTGCGGGTCCAGTGCTCGTCCAGCTCCTGGCAGCGGGCGCGCAGGTCGAGCGCGCGCTCCCGGGCCTCGCCGAGCCGGCCGAGGCCGGTGAGGGCGAAGACGCGCACGAGGTTGCAGCGGAGCCGTGCGGCGGAGTCGGCGGGGCCGCCGCGGGCGGCGTCGAGGACGTGGCCGACGACGACGTGGGCGGCCATGGGGCGGCCGGTGGTCAGGGCGAGGAGTCCGGCGAGGGCGGCGGCGTCGAGGGTGAGGTCGCCGGGGCGGTCCCGGCCGCCGCCGGGGTCCCTGTTCCCGTCGGGGTGCGGGTCGTCGGGGTGGCCGGGGTGGCCGGCGTACTCGGCGTGCCGCGCCTCGCGGGCGCACTGTTCGCTGATGTCCTGGGCGGGGCCGAACTCGCCCTGGAGGACGAGGGTGACGCCGAGGGCCCAGAGGGCGCGGGCCCGGACGCGGCCTCGGGCCTCGCTGAGCAGCAGGGCCTGTTCGAGGCCGTCGCGGGCCTCGCGGAGCCGGCCCCGGCACGACCAGGCGAAGGCGACGGAGCCGACGAGGTCGAGGGCGGCGTCGGGGTCGGTGCGCAGCAGTCGGTCCAGGGCCGTGCGCAGGTCGGTGTGGTGCGCGTCCACGCCGCGGTACCAGCGGAGCTGGCGGGCGCCGTGCCACTCGCTCTCCGCCCGGCGGGCCAGGCCGCGGAAGTGGGCGGCGTGGCGGTCGGCGACCTTCCCCATCTCGCCGGTGCGGTCGAGCCAGGTCGCCCCGTACTCGCGGATCGTGTCGAGCATCCGGTGCCGGCCGGCGGCGTCGGCGGGACGGACCACGGAGGCGCGGACGAGCCCGGCGAGGGCCTCGGGCAGGGTGGCGCGGTTCAGCGGTCCGCCGACGCACACGGCGGTGGCCGACGCGAGGTCGAAGGGGCCGCGGAAGACGGAGAGCCGGGCCCACAGGAGGCGTTCGAGCGGAGCGCTCAGTTCGTGGCTCCAGCCGATGGCGGCGCGCAGGGTCTGGTGGCGGCTGGGCCAGACGCGTTCGGTGTGGGCGAGCAGGTCGAAGCGGGTGCCCGGCGAGGCGTCGAAGCGGCTGCCGAGCTGGTCGCGGACGGCCTCGGCGCCCTGGAGGCGGATCTGCGCGGCGGCCAGTTCCAGGGCGAGCGGGATGCCTTCGAGGCGGACGCAGATCTCGCCGGCCGGTCCCACGGCGGGGAAGTCCTCGCCGGCCGCGTGCCGGAGGAGTTCCAGGGCGTCCTGGCCGGCGGGCGGCAGCGGGTCGAGGGCGATGACGTGCTCGCCCTCGACACCGAGGGGGCACCGGCTGGTGGCGAGGACGGTGAGGCCGGGTGCCGCGGCGAGCAGTTCGGTGACGAGCCGGGCGCAGGGGTCCGCCAGGTGCTCGCAGGAGTCGAGGACGAGCAGCAGGCGGTCGTCGGCCAGCCGTCGGCAGAGCCCGGTGCTCGCCATGCCGGGGGTGTGGTCGGAGAGGTCGACGGAGTCGGCGACGAGGGCGATCAGCAGCCGCTCGCCGTCGAGCTGGCCGAGGTCGGTCCACCAGGCGCCGTCGGGGTGCCGGTCGGCGGCGCGGTGGGCCGCACGCAGGGCGAGCCGGGTCTTCCCGACTCCTCCGACGCCGGTCACGGTGACGAGGCGATGCTCCGCCAACGCGGCGGATATTCGCTCCAGTTCCGTGCGGCGCCCCACGAAACCGGGGTTCTCGTCCGGCAGATGTCCACGCACGGGAGCAGTGTCCCTCATGAAGGCTCCGAACGGGGGTGCGGCGGGCGTTCGTTATCCACCTTCCACCGTGACGACGACCGAGTGCCACCCCTGTGCACCGTCGGGCATGGTGTCGGTGCGCCGTTCGGGCTGGGTGGTGCCGGTGCCGTCGGTGGCTCGGACGGTGAGGCTGTGGCGGCCGGGGGTCGCCGTCCAGGGGTAGACCCACTGGCGCCAGGTGTCGCTGCTGTCCTGGGCGGCGAGCCGGGCGTCCTGCCAGGGGCCGTCGTCGACGCGGACCTCGACGCGGCGGATGCCGCGGTGCTGGGCCCAGGCGACGCCGGCGACCATGACGGTCCCGGCGGCGGGGCGGCCGAAGGGCCGGGGGGTGTCGATGCGGGACTGGGTCTTGACGGGCGCGCGGGCGGCCCAGCCGCGCGGGACCCAGTAGGCGTCGTAGGCGTCGAAGGTGGTGAGTTCGAGGGACTCGATCCACTTGCAGGCGGAGACGTAGCCGTAGAGGCCGGGGACGACCATGCGGACGGGGAAGCCATGGGCGAAGGGGAGGGGTTCGCCGTTCATGCCGAAGGCGAGGAGGGCGTCGCGGCCGTCCATGACGTCCTCGACGGGGGTGCCGATGGTCATGCCGTCGACGGAGCGGGCGACGAGCTGGTCGGCGGGGCCGCCCTCGGAGGGCGGCCGGACGCCGGCCTCGCGGAGCAGGTCGGCGAGGGAGACGCCGAGCCAGCGGGCGTTGCCGACGTAGGGGCCGCCGACCTCGTTGGAGACGCACGCCAGGGTGACGTCCCGTTCGAGCACCGGGCGGGACATCAGCTCCGGCAGGGTGTAGGCGCGTGCGGCGCGGACGCCGCTGCCGTGGAGGCGCAGCCGCCAGCGGTCGGCGTCGACCTTGGGGACGACGAGGGCGGTGTCGACGCGGTAGAAGTCGCGGTTGGGGGTGACGAAGGGGCCGATGCCGGGGACGGGCAGCTGGGCTCCGGCGGGGACGGCCGGCGCGGGCGAGGTCGGCCGGGGCAGTCTCAGGGCCGCGCGGGAGGCGGTGGCCCGCTCGGCGACCGGGGTGCCGACGGCCCTGCCGAGCGCGGCGGCGCCGGTGGCGGCCAGGCCGGCGGAGGCGGCGACGATCAGGAAGCCGCGCCGGTCGGCCCGGTCGGTGCCGGGCCTCGGACGGCGCAGACGGCCGGTCAGGACGTACAGCAGGAGCGCTCCGGCGAGTCCGCCGAGGAGGGAGGGGACGGCGTCCGTGGCGGAGGGGGAGCCGGGGCGGGTGACGGCGGCGAGCGCGCCGAGGAGGCCGAAGGCGCCGACGGCGGCCGAGCCGAGCCGGCGGTGGCGCAGGGCGAGCAGCCCGACGCCGAGGGCGAGGAGCCCGAGGAGGAGCAGGATGCCGAGCTGGAGGACGGCCTTGTCGTTCTCCCCGAAGGAGCGGATCGCCCATTCCTTGAGGCCGGCCGGTGTCCGGTCGACGACGGCTCCCCCGACGGCCGGGACGGGTCCCGCCTCGGGGCGGACCCGGGAGGCGACGACCTCGGCGACGGCCAGGGAGACGTACGCGGAGACGAGGCCGCCGAGCGCGGCGAGGAGTCGGTCGGTGCGGGTGGGCGCGTACGCCGGCTCCCGCTCGGCGCTGGTGGTGTCCATGCTGGGTTCTTCGGCACGCCGGGCCCTCCGGATGGGTGCCTTCACCCGGGCGGGGGACGCGGCGGGCGGCCGGGCGGGTCGGGCCGGGGGCCGTCAGGGGGCGTCGCGGTGCTCGCCGGGGGTCGCGAGTTCCTCGACCGCCTCGGCTCCGACGACGGCGCCGGTGGACCTCTTGCCGCGGCGCAGCCGCCCCTCCAGCCAGGAGGCGAAGGTGGTGAGCGCGAAGTTGAGGGCGACGAAGACCACGGCGACGACGGTGAAGCAGGCGATGGTGTTGGCGCCGTAGTTGGCGCTCATGGGGCGGACGGAGGCGAGGAGTTCGGAGAAGCCGAGCATGGCGCCGCCGAGGGCGGTGTCCTTGACGATGACGACGAGCTGGCTGACGAGGGCGGGGAGCATGGCGGTCACGGACTGCGGGAGCAGGACGTACGCCATGGTCTGGCCCTTGCGCATGCCGATGGCCCGGGCGGCGTCGGTCTGGCCGGCGGGGAGGGCGAGGATGCCGGCGCGGACGACCTCGGCGAGCACGGACGCGTTATAGAGGACGAGGCCGGTGACGACCGCGTACAGGGGGCGGGTGTCGGGGCTGATGTCGGTGAACTCGGCGTAGGCGGCGTTGGCGAAGAGCATCAGGATCAGGACGGGGATGGCCCGGAAGAACTCGACGACGGTGCCGGCCGCGCCGCGGACCGAGCGGTGGTCGGAGAGCCGGGAGACGCCGAGGAGTGCGCCCATGGGCAGGGCGATGACCATGGCGAGGCCGGCGGCGATCACGGTGTTCTTCAGGGCGGGCAGGAGATAGGTCTCCCAGACGCGCGGGTCGGTGAAGAAGGGGGCCCACTTGGACCACGCGAGCTGGTTCTTGTCGGCGAGGCTCGACACGACCCACCAGACGACGCCGGCGAGGCCGGCGAGGAAGAGGAGGGCCCACAGGAGGTTGCGCCGCCGCGCGCGCGGGCCGGGGACGTCGTAGAGGACGGTCGGGGTGCTCTTCACCGTTTCACCGCCACCTTCCTGGCCACCCAGCCGAGCAGCAGTCCGGTGGGCAGGGTGAGGCAGAGGAAGCCGGCGGCGAAGATCGCGGAGATGAGGATGAGCTGGGCCTCGTTCTCGATCATCTCGCGCATCAGCAGGGCGGCTTCGGCGACGCCGATGGCGGCGGCCACGGTGGTGTTCTTGGTGAGGGCGATGAGCACGTTGGTGAGGGGGCCGACGACGGAGCGGAAGGCCTGGGGCAGCACGATGAGGCGCAGCACCTGCGGGAAGTTCAGTCCGATCGCGCGGGCCGCCTCGACCTGGCCGAGGGGGACGGTGTTGATGCCGGAGCGCAGGGCCTCGCAGACGAAGGCGCTGGTGTAGGCGGTGAGGCCGAGGACGGCGAGCCGGAAGTTGATGACGGTGAACCGGTCGGCTCCCATGCTGACCCCGAGGGTCTGGAAGAGGCCGAGCGAGGTGAAGACGATGATGACGGTGAGCGGGATGTTGCGGACGATGTTGACGTAGACGGTGCCGAAGGCCCGCATGAGGGGGACGGGGCTGACGCGCATGGCGGCCAGCAGCGTCCCCCAGACGAGGGAGCCGATCGCGGAGTAGACGGTCAGCTGGACCGTGGTCCAGAAGGCTCCCAGCAGGTCGTAGCCCTCCAGGAAGTCGAACACGGCGGCCCGCTCACCGGACGACGACGCCGATCTTCGGGGCCGGTTCGTTCTGGTAGCCGGCCGGCCCGAAGTTCTTCTTCACGGCCGCCTCCCAGGAGCCGTCGGCGACCATCTTCTCCAGCGCCGCGTTGATCTTCGCCTTGAGCTCGCTGCCCTTCTGGACGCCGATGCCGTAGTTCTCGTTGCTCATCTCGAAGCCGCCGAGCTTGAACTTGCCCTTGAACTCGGGCTGCGAGGCGTATCCGGCGAGGATCGAGTCGTCGGTGGTGACGGCGTCGATGACGCCGTTCTCCAGTCCGGTCAGGCACTCGGAGTAGCCGCCGTACTCCTGGAGCTGGGCGTCGGGGGCGATCTTGTCCTTGACGTTCTGCGCGGAGGTGGAACCGGTGACCGAGCAGAGCTTCTTGTCGTTGAGGTCGGACGGCTTCTTGATCGAGTCGTCGTCGGCCCGGATCAGGACGTCCTGGTGGGCGAGGAGGTAGGGGCCGGCGAAGTCGACCTTCTCGGCCCGCTTGTCGTTGATGGAGTACGAGGCGGCGATGAAGTCCACGTCGCCGCGCTGGAGCAGCGTCTCGCGGTCGGCGCTCTTGGCCTCCTTCCACACGATGTCGGAGGGGTCGTGGCCGAGCTGCTTGGCGACGTACGTGGCCACGTCCACGTCGAAGCCGGTGTAGGTGCCGTCGGGGGTCTTGAGCCCGATGCCGGGCTGGTCGTACTTGATGCCGATGGTGATCTGGTCGTCCCCGTGGTCGCGGGGCGCGCCGCCGGCCGCGCCGTGCGCGAATCCGGCGGAGGTGGCGGAGAGGACGACGGCCGCGGCGACGGCGACGGAGGCCCTGCCGGTCCGGTGTGCGTTCATGTGGATCACCCCTGGGGGCTGCTGGTCGGGCCGCTTCCGCGGGCTCAGTGGTGGAGGATCTTGGAGAGGAAGTCCTTGGCGCGGTCGCTGCGCGGGTTGCCGAAGAACTCGTCCGGGGTCGTCTCCTCGACGATCGTGCCGTCGGCCATGAAGACGACCCGGTCGGCGGCGGAGCGGGCGAAGCCCATCTCGTGGGTGACGACGACCATCGTCATGCCGTCCCGGGCCAGCTGCTGCATGACCTCCAGGACCTCGTTGATCATCTCGGGGTCGAGCGCCGAGGTCGGCTCGTCGAAGAGCATCACCTTCGGGTCCATCGCCAGCGCGCGGGCGATCGCCACGCGCTGCTGCTGGCCGCCGGAGAGCTGCGCCGGGTACTTGTCCGCCTGGGAGGCGACCCCGACCCGGTCGAGCAGGGCGCGGGCCCGCTGTTCTGCGGCCTTGCGGTCCTTCTTGCGGACCTTGATCTGGCCGAGGGTGACGTTGTCGAGGACGGTCTTGTGCGCGAAGAGGTTGAAGGACTGGAAGACCATGCCGACGTCGGCCCGGAGGGCGGCGAGCTCCTTGCCCTCGGCGGGCAGCGGACGGCCGTCGACCTCGATCTCGCCCGCGTCGACGGTCTCCAGCCGGTTGATCGCCCGGCAGAGCGTCGACTTCCCGGAGCCGGAGGGCCCGATGACGACGACGACCTCGCCGCGGCGCACCGTGAGGTCGATGCTCCGCAGGACGTGCAGGGGGCCGAAGTGCTTGTCGACTCCGCGCAGCACGACGAGCGCGTCACCACCGTCCGGGACGGGCATGGCACCCTCCTGGGTCGCACCCCCGAGCTGCCGTTCCCTCTCAGGTTCATGCTCCGCCCTCGGCCCGGGCCGCGCACGCCGGACGGCGGGCACGGAGGGTGACGCGCGGTGCGCCGGTGTGACGGCCCGGACGGGGGGCGGCCGCCCACGCCCTGGCGGACACTGGGGGTGGGAGTCGAGTGCGCGAGGAGGGTCCGCCATGAGCAGTGCCGCACCCAAGGTCAGCACGTTGCCGCCGGAGCACCGCGAGCGCCTGATGGCCTTCGCCGAGGACGTGTACTTCGATTCCGGCCACCGCCTCTTCGAGGAACAGCAGCACGCCGACCGGTTCTGGATCGTGAAGACGGGCGCGGTGACGCTCGACGCGAAGGTGCCCGGCCGGGGGGCGCCCGTGATCGAGACCCTGCGCCACGGTGAGCTGGTGGGCCTGTCCTGGCTCTTCCCTCCGTATCTCTGCCAGTCGGGCGCCGAGGCGATGACGCCGGTCAGGGCGTACCAGTTCGACGCTCCGGCCGTGCGGTCGATGTGCCGCTCGGACCAGGAGTTCGGCGCCTCGGTCACCTACTGGGTGGGCTCGATCCTGGCGCACCGCCTCCATGTGACGCGGGTCCGCCTGCTGGATCTGTACGCGCCGCACGGGAGCGGCATCCTGGCCTGATCGAGGGGGGCCGGACGGCCGGCGCCGCACGCCGTCCCCGCGCTTCGGGGACGGCCCCGTGGCGCCGCACTCGAACGCCCCCGGGGCGGCCCGGACCGGGCGGTACGGTGGGAACGCGCGAACGAACGGGGCACGCCGGCACGCGGCCCCACCCGTACGCACACTCCGGCGACGAGCGGCGAGGCCCCATGAGCGACCCGAGGACGGCACGTGAGGCGATCGCCCTCGTGGCGGACGACTTCACCGAACTCCCCTTCGCCGGGGAGCCCGTGGCCGGTGACGGGCCGATCGGCTGGCCCGGTTACTCCGCCGCCCGCGACCGGGCCGCCGAGCGGACCGGGGAGGACGAGTCGGTGGTCTGCGGCACCGGCACGGTGTGCGGGGTGCCCGCGGTGATCGTCTCCTTCGAGTTCCGGTTCCTCGGCGGCTCCCTCGGCGAGGGCACGGGCGCGCGCGCCGTCGCCGCGCACCGACTGGCCCGCGCGCGCCGGCTGCCGGTGGTCGTGCTGCCCGCCACCGGCGGCAGCCGGATGCACGAAGGCATGCGGGCCCTTCTCCAACTGCAGCTCCTGGCGCGGGAGTCGGAGCTGACACGGGCCGCCGGCCTGCCGCAGATCGCGGTCCTGCGGAACCCGACGACGGGCGGCGGCTGGGCGACCCTGGGCGCCGGGTCGGACGTCGTCCTCGCGCTGCCGGGGGCCCAGGTGGGGTTCGCCGGCTCCCGGGTGCGTCCGCCGGACGCGGACCCGGCCGCGTACACCGCCGAGTCCCAGCTGGCGCACGGCCACGTCGACGCGATCGTGTCCCCCGAGGAGCTCCGCACCACCCTCGGCCGCTGGCTCGCCCTGCTCACCCGGCCCGCCGACGGACCGGTCGCGCCGCCGCGCGCGCTGGGCGCGCGGAGCGCCTCGCCCGCCGCGACCGGCCGGGAGGCGGTGGCGGACGCCCGGCACCCGGACCGGCCGCGGGCCCCCGCCTACCTCGACGCCCACTTCACCCTCCGGGAGGAGATCTCCGGCGACCGCTGCGGCGGTGTCGACCCGGGGATGCGCTGCGGTTTCGGCCGGCTCGACGACGGCACCACCGTCGCCTACGCGGCGCAGTGCGGCACCGCGACCCGGCCGGCCGGCTTCCGCACGGCCGCACGGCTGGTCCGCCTCGCCGGCCGTCTGGGCATCCCGGTCCTCACCCTCGTCGACACCCCGGGAGCGGCCAACGACCCGGCGGCCGAGCACGCCGGAGCGGGTCCCGCCATCGCCGACCTGTTCGCGGCCGTCGCCACCGCCCGCACCCCCCTCACCTCGCTGCTCATCGGCGAGGGCGGCTCCGGGGGCGCCCTCGCGCTCGCCTCTCCGGACAACCTCTGGGCCACTCCGGACAGTTACTTCTCGGTGATCGCACCCGAGCTGGCCGCGTCCATCCTGAAGCGGCCGCCCGAGGAGTCCGACGCGACGGCGGACCAGCTCCGTCTGCGGCCGCGGGACCTGCTCGACCTCGGCGTCGTCCGGGGCGTCGTGGAACGCTGACGTCCTGCGGAAGGGGCGTCAGCGGGCGCGTCGCCGTACCGCGCGTCCATGATCCCTATCGGGTGAACGGCGGGCGCGTGACGCGTTCTCCGGCGCGCGGGGCCGAGACGATGGGGGCTTCCCCTCCCCCTCCCGAGGAAAGGCCGTTCCCGTGCGTCGTGCCCTGATCGTCGTCGATGTACAGAAGGACCTCTGCGAGGGCGGCGGCGTCCCCGTGAAGGGCGGCGCCGACCGCGCCGGCGCCATCGCCGACCTCGTCCGCCGCGCCGACGGGAGGTACGCGCACGTCGTCGCCACCCGCGACCACCACATCGACCCGGGCGGCCACTTCTCCGACGAGCCCGACTTCGCCGACTCGTTCCCGGTGCACTGCGTCGCCGGGACCGAAGGCGCCGAGTTCCACCCGGACTTCGCGTCCGTGGTGGACTCCGGCGAGGTGCACGAGGTCTTCTTCAAGGGTGCCCACTCCGCGTCGAAGAGCGGCTTCGAGGGCGCGAACGAGGGCGGCACGGCCCTGGGCGCCTGGCTGCGCGACCGGGAGGTCTCCGGTGTCGACGTGGTCGGGATCTCGACCGACCACTGCGTGAAGGCGACCGCCCTGGACGGCGTCCGCGCGGGCTTCGACGTCCGCGTCCTGCTCGACTACACCGTGGGCGCCGCCGCCCACAGCACTGTCGGCGCCCTCGACGAGCTGCGCGCCGCGGGCGTCGAACTCACCGGCGAACCCGTCGTCCTCGTCTGACGCCACGGGCGGCGCGCCCGCGGCGGGCCCGGGGGACGCGGCGCGCGATCGCGTCGCGCCGGCGGGTTCAGAGGCCGGGTCCGTCCCCGCGATCCGGCCGCTGCGCCGGCTGCCACACCTCGGAGAGGCCCCAGAGGCCGAGGGCGACGACCGCGCCGCAGACGAGCGCGGCCTGCCAGGGGCGGAGCCGGCGGGCGGCGGCCGTGTAGGCCAGGGGCGGCACGACGACGCCGGCGAGGAGGATCAGCGGGAGTTCCACGACGATCGTGCCCCAGTCCCGGGCCTCTCCCTCGAAGCCGCCGTCGACGACGTATCCGGCACGGGTCAGCGCGAAGCTGCCGACGGCCGCGGCGCCGGCGAGGGAGAGCAGACAGCCGACGGCGCTCGCCGTCCGCCCGTCCTCCTCCGTCTCCTCCTCCGCGGCCTCCCCCTCGTGGGGGTCCCCGTCGAACCGCTCCTCGTCGCCGTACCCGTCCCCGTTCCGTGGCCCGTGTGGCGCGTTCTCGCTCATGCCGGTGACGGACGCGGCGGGGGCGCCCCCGGTTCCCGGGCGGGCCCCGGGGGCGGGGCACACGAGAGCCGGCGGGCACGGCTCGCCGAGCGGACGCTGCCGGGTGACCATGGACGTACGCACGGGATCTGGCCGGAGGCCGGGCATCACCGGGAGGCACCCATGGCCCACTCCCCCACGGACACCCACGCCGCCCCCGAGGTACTGGTCACGGGCGCGGGCCCGGTCGGCCTGAGCGCGGCGGCCGAGCTGCGCCGCAGGGGCGTGCGCTGCCGGATCGTCGACCGGCTGCCGGCGCGGCTGCCGTACGCCAAGGCGGTCGGGATCCAGCCACGGACCCTGGAACTCTGGGACCGGATGGGGCTGATCAGGGACGTCCTGGAGAACGCGGTGCCGCTGCGCGGCCAGCTGCTCTACGCCGACGGGCGGGAGCAGGGCAGGATCGAGCTGTCGCTGCCGCCGGAGGTGCCGTACGGGTTCGCCGCGCTGCCCCAGTACGAGACGGAACGCCTCCTGGAGGGGTGTCTCGCCGGTCTCGGCACCGCCGTGGAACGCGGCACCGAGCTGGTGTCGTTCGCCCAGGACGCGGACGGGGTCACCGCCCGGCTGCGGAACGCGGCGGGCGCCGAGGAGGAGCTGCGGGTCCGCTATCTGATCGGCTGCGACGGCGCGCACAGCACGGTCCGCAAGGCGCTGGGCCTCTCCTACGAGGGGGACGCGTTCCCGGAGACGTACATGCTGGGCGACGTCGAGGCGGACTGGGACCTGCCGCACGGCTACGGCGTGCGCTCCAGCCGGCCCTCGCCCGACGGCGACGGTTCCGCCGACGTCCTGGTGTGCATTCCGCTGCCGGGCACGGGGCGCTACCGGATGTCGATGAAGGCGCCTGCCGCGCCCGCGAGCCCGGAGGGCCCCGCGGACGGCGTCGCCCACGGCCTCGACGGCGGCGACGGCCCCGGGCTGGCCGACCTCCAGGCCGTCGTCGACCGCCTGGCGCCCCGGCCCACACGGCTCTCGGCGCTGCGCTGGTCGTCGGTCTTCCGCATCAGCCACCGCATCGTCGACCGCTACGGAGAGGGCCGGGTGTTCGTGGCGGGCGACGCCGCGCACATCCACCCGCCGACCGGCGCCCAGGGCATGAACACCGGGGTGCAGGACGCCTGCAACCTGGCCTGGAAGCTCGCCCTGGTGCTCCGCGGCGGGGCCGGTCCGGCCCTCCTCGCCAGTTACGACGCGGAGCGCCGCCCGGTGGGCGAGGAGGTCGTCGGGCGCACCGTCCGGCACGCGACCCAGGGCATGGACTCCGGGGGCGACGACCGGCGGACCCTGCTGCTGCGCGAGGCCCAGCTGCTGGTGGAGTACCGCGACGGCCCGCTCTCCGGCGCGCCGTACGGACCGGAGGAGGCGCCCCAGCCCGGTGACCGGGCCCCGGACTGCACGGGTCTGACGACGCCGCTCGCCGCCCATCCGCTGCGGCTGCTCGACGTGCTGCGCGGCCGGACCGGCCAGGTGGTGCTGCTCTACGGGAGCGACCCGGCCGAACTGGCCGGGGCGGCGGGCCGGGTGAGGGCCGCCGGTGACGTGGTGCCGCTGGCCGTGCTGGCCCGGGAGGCCCCGGCGGACGTGGCCGCGCTGCCGTCGGAGGCGGGCAGCGGTCCGGCGGCGCCCCTGTACCGGGACGCCGCCGGGGAGTTCGCACGGCTCTACCTCCCCGACGGCGCCACCGGCCTCGTGGTCCGCCCGGACGGCCAGCTCGGCGCCCGATTCCCGCTCGCGGACACCGGGGCCGCCCTGTCCGGCTATCTCAGGGGCCTGTCCGTCCCCCCGGGGCTACGGGACCCAGTGGTTGCCGGAGACGGTGATCATGACCTGGAGCTGGATGCTCGCTGAGAAGTAGCTGCTGGTGTCGATCGGCGTGGCCAGCATCTTGTTCCACAGGGCGTCCAGCCAGGCCTGGCTGCCGGAGTCGGTCATGGCCGCCACCGCGAACGGGGCGAAGAAGGCCGCCTCGCTGCCCGAGGAGATCTGGGTGCCGTTGAGCTTGTAGCCGATGGCGATCTTGCCGGGGTCGCCGCCGGTCTTCGACTTGATCCAGCCGTTGAGCTTCCGCGCCGCCGCGAGGGAGGTGGCGTCGCCGCTGGTCACGGCGTCGTCGGCGATGCGCCACGGCGTGCGGCAGGCGTTCCACCAGAAGGCGCCGTCGTTCGGGTCCTCCAGGACCTGGCCCGGGGCGGGCCGGGGCGTGGTGTTGGTGTCGACGACGAAGTCGGGCAGCAGTCCCGTGCCGGAGGCGTAGGTGGACTGGAGCCGGCTGATCTGGTTCTGGTGCGCGGTACGCACGGCGTCCCAGGTCGAGTCGCCCGAGGCCGTGCGGAAGGCGCGGAAGTGGTCGACCATCCAGTCCGAGGTCCGGGTGATGTAGTAGTACTGGTCGCCGGAGCTGGTCCAGTCGCCGAGCTTCAGGAGCTTGGTCGTCGGGTTGAGCTCGTCCTTCTTGATGGCGGCGATGTGCTTGAGCGCGAGGTCCTTGTAGTTGTACGTGCCGGTGCTGCCCCACTGCTTGTCGGCGAGGAGCAGGCCGTAGGCCACGTCCATGTCGCCGTCGGTGGCGCCGTCACCGCCGTTGACGCTCTTGCAGGCGGTGTCCTGCTCGGCGGCGAGCAGGTTGGGGTTGACCGAGGACGGGTGGTCGATCTTCCACTTGACCAGGCCGTCGAAGATCTTCTTCGCGTCCGGGTCGGCGCCGGCCATGGTCGCGGTCACGACCATGCCGTAGCCCTGGGCCTCGGCGACGTACGGGTGGTCGGCGTCGGGCGAGATGATCTGGTACCAGCCGTTGCCGCAGTTCTGGCGGACGAAGGCGGCCTTCCACCGGTTGTAGTAGTCGACGACCTTCTGGTCGGTCGTGGTCTGCGAGCCCGAGGGCTTCAGCGTGCCGGCGGCGTAGGGCTTGAGGTGGCTGCCGAAGGGGACGGCCGTGCCGCCGCCCCCGCCCCCGCCTCCCCCACCGCTGGGCGCGCCGTACACCTGGAACTCCCAGAGGGAGTAGCCGTACGCGGTGCCGCGGCCGGTCCCGTACATCCGGACGTACCGGCCGCTGCCGGAGACCGTGAGGTCGTCGGTCGCACCGTCACCCGTGGTGGTCGAGTAGACGTCGGTCCAGGTCGTGCCGTCGGGCGAGGTCTGGATGCGGTACGCCTTGCCGTACGCGTCCTCCCAGTTGAGCTTCACCCGCGAGATGGTGTGGTTCGCCCCGAGGTCGACCCTGATCCACTGCGGGTCGACCCCTTCCACGCTGGCCCAGCGGGTGGCTCCGTTGCCGTCCACGGCGAGGGCGGGCCCGAACGCCGAGGTCTCGACGGACGAGGCCGTCACGGACTTCCCGGTGGACACCACGGCGTCGGCCGCCTGTGCGTGGTCGACCACCGTCAGGGGCAACGCCAGCAGACCCGCGAGTCCGAGAAGCGAGGCGCTTCGTCTCCGCATGACAACTCCCTTTCTCTCCCTGGCCAATAGATAGGAAATATTCCTAACCATTGGCGGAGAGTAGAGAGCCCGGCAGCGCGGCGCAAGACCTCCGACATGACGCCCGGGTTACGGGGTCGGGGCGATCCGGAGGAGGCGCCACCGGCCGTCAGGGCACCAGGGCGGCCTCGTAGGCGAGGATGACCAGGTGGACCCGGTCGCGGGCGTCCAGCTTGGTGAAGAGCCGCGCCACGTGCGCCTTGACGGTCGCCGCGCTGATGTGGAGGCGCTCGGCGATCTCACCGTTGGACAGACCGCGCCCCACGAGGACGAGGACCTCGCGCTCCCGCGCGGTCACCTGGGCGAGCGCCACGGGCTCGCGCACCGGCCGCGGCCGCGCCTCCGGCCGGGCCGCGAACTCCGCGATGAGACGGCGGGTGACGCCCGGCGCGATCAGGGCGTCTCCGGCGGCGACCACCCGGACCGCGGCGAGGATGTCGTCCACGGCCATGTCCTTGACCAGGAAGCCGCTGGCCCCGGAGCGCAGCGCGCCGTACACGTACGCGTCGTCGTCGAAGGTCGTCAGGACCAGGACCCGGGGCGCGTCGGGCGCCGCCGTGACGATCCGGGTGGCCTCGATGCCGTCCGTGCCGGGCATCCTGACGTCCATCAGGACCACGTCCGGGCGGAGTTCGGCCGCCAGCCGGACCGCCTCGTCCCCGGTGCCCGCCTCGCCGACGACCACGAGGTCGGGGCTGTCGGCCATCAGGACCCGCAGACCGGTCCTGACCAGCGGCTGGTCGTCGACGAGGAGGACGCGGATCTGCGGGTTCACGGGGTGGGAGATCCTTCCGGGCGGGCGGTGGGGAGCGGCAGGAGCGCCGTCACGTGGAAGCCCCCTCCGGGGCGCGGGCCGGCGGAGAAGCGCCCGCCGAGGAGCGCGGTCCGCTCCCGCATGCCGACGATGCCGTAGCCGCCGTCGGCACCCTCCGCCGCGGTGGCGGTGGCGGTGGCGACCACCCGACCCGGGCCGTCGCCGGCGGACCGGGTCGGGTGGTCGGGGCCGTCGCCGGCGGGGGCCGACGGCGGGCCGTCGTCGGCGATCTCCACGACCAGGGCGTCCCCGGTCCGCTCCACGGTCACCCGGCAGACGGGCGCGGCGGCGTGGCGGACGACGTTGGTCAGCGACTCCTGCACGATCCGGTACGCGGCCAGGTCGACCTCCGGCGGCAGGGGGCGCCCCGGGTCGCCGATGTGGCGCACCTCCACGCGGACGCCCGCGTCCGCCGTCATCGCGGTGAGCCGGTCGAGGTCGGCGAGGCCCGGAGCGGGTGCGCGGGGCGCCTCGCCGGACGCCGGAGGGTCCTCGGCCGGCGTCCGCAGCGCGCCGAGGGTGCGGCGGAGGCCCGCGAGGGTCTCCCGGCTGACGGTCTCGATGACGGCGAGGGCCTTGCGGGCCTCGGCGGGCTGGGTCTCGATGACGCGGTGGCCCGCGCCCGCCTGGATGGCGACGACCCCGATGCTGTGCGCGATCACGTCGTGCAGCTCGCGGGCTATCCGCAGCCGTTCGGCGGCCACGGCCTGGGCCGCGGCGGCGGCCCTCAGCCGGTCCGCGTGACCGCGGCGCTCGCGCACCGACCGGCCGAGGAGGCCGGCCGTGAGCAGGGCGAGCGCGAGCGCGATGCTCGTGCTGACGAACACGTCCTGTCCGGACGCGACGAAGGTGGTGGCCGTGATCTGCGCGACGAGCGTGCCGAGCGCGGCCGGCAGCAGGACCCGCAGCGGACGCTGTGCGGCGATCCGGCCGACGACGACGTCGGCGGCGAGCACCGGCAGGTACAGGAGCAGGGACTCGGGCCGGGCCGTCGCCGCCGCGAGCAGGCCGCCGAGCAGCAGCACGAGGGCCGGGAGCGGGCGCCGCCTCGCCAGCGGCAGGGCCGCCCCCACCGCCACCGCGCCGAGCAGGAAGCGCAGTCGGGTGGAGTGGTGGGGGCCCGTCCCCAGGGAGAGGAAGAGGACGAACGGGTGGGCGGCGGCCGCGCACCAGGCGAGCACCGTCGTCATCCGCCCGCTCGGCGGGGCTGCGGTCGGGGTGGCGGTCATGATCACGATCGTAGGCGGGGGCCTCAGCCCGCACATCGGCCCGGGGACGTACGCCCGCGGGCCACCCTCCGTCCCCGGACGCCGCGCCCCGCCGCCGTGAGGCCCGTGGGCGGTTCCGGGGCGCCGGACCGGGTCAGCCGGCCGGGGCCGGGGCCGCGGCGGGGCCGGCGTCGAGGAAGCGGGCCCGGACGCGGTTCAGGGTGCGGAAGTCGTCGATGGTGACCTCCTGGAGGTCGATGGAGCTGCCGGACATGTCCTCCAGCAGGTCGATGAACTCCAGGAAGTCCATGGAGTCGATGAGCCGGGCCTCGATGAGGTCCTCGTCGGCGTCGATCGCTCCGTCCAGGCCCGGGTTCTTCTCGTGGAGCCAGTCGGTGATGCGTTCCATGGGGCGGGGTCGCTCCTGTTCCTCGGGGTGGGGCGGGGGTGGCGAAAGGGCGCCGGGGTCAGGGCCGGGCGGCGTCGAGGACGTGCTCCAGCGCGCGTTCGGGGGTGCCGTGGGCGAGGATCATCGCGTGGACCCAGCGTTCGACGCCGAAGGCGACGCAGGCGCTGTAGGCGGGGCCGTGGGAGCCCGCGCGGATGTCCAGGCGCTCGCCGAAGAAGTTGCGGTGGCGGTTGACGGAGGCGATGGCCGTGCCGTCGGGGGCGCTGAACTCGTGCTTGACGGGGTCGAGCGCCATCAGCCGGGCACGGGATCCGCCCTTGTCGTAGAACGGGTCGTCGGCGGTGGCCCGGGTGAGGTCGAGGCCGAGCCGGACGGCCAGCTCCTGGACGAACGCGGCGCCGCTCTCCAGGTGTTCGACGGCTCCGTCCTTCGTGCCGAGGTAGAGGACCTCGCGCATGTGGAAGCCCCAGAGCCGGCGCAGTCCGTCGTAGTGGGTCTCGTTGCGGAAGCAGCGGCCGGCGGCGGAGAGCCGCAGCCCGCCGTCGCCGACGTCCCGGCCCTCCAGGGAGAGCAGCAGGCCGTAGCAGGTGGCGGACGGAAGGAGGTAGCCGGTGGGCCGGAGCGGCAGGCCGCCCGGCTCCTCGCCGGCCGCGAGGCCGTCGAGCGCCTCGGGGGTGAACCGCCCCGCGGAGACGCCGAGATGGGGGAAGTTCCGGAAGAAGTCGAGCCGCGCGAGGCTCTCCACGGAGAGGAGCGGGGGGCCGGTCACCTCGGGGGCGGAGAGCCGGGCGGCGAGCCCGGTCAGCAGCCCGTCCAGGCCGTGCAGCAGGGCGGTGTGGACCGGGTCCAGCGTGATCAGTCCCGCACCGGGGTTCCTCAGGCCGCCGTCGGGCAAGGCCGTGGTGCCGGGTGTGCTCATGGAAACCGCTCCCTCTGGGCGTGGACGAACAGTCGAGGTCTTCGGCGGGCGTGCCGGACGGCCGGTCCGGGCGGGCGCCCGCCGGCCGGCCTCCCCGCGCCGGGGGGCCGCGCGGGCGGCTGGGACGGCCCGTGCACGGAGGCGTCGTCGACCCGCGGCGCGCGGGGCACGGGTCGACTGACGCCCCCTCAGGTGGCGGGCCGCCCCTGGGGACACTAGGCCAGCTTCTCGCGACTTGTCTAGACCAAAGTCGGCCCCGCGCAGGCTGATCCGCACCCCTCCGCCGAACCCCCTTCTCCACACGAAGACGACACAACTGCGCATGTCGCGAGCCGACTTGACAGGACCGATGGTCTACACCAATTCTGCTCAACGACATGGCTCCGCCGGCCTCGACCCCCGCCTCGGAGGGACCACATGACGACACCCGCAGCCGACCGCCGCCCGCGGCGCCCCTTCCTCCACCGGGCCGCCACGGACCGCCCGTACTTCAGCGCCGACGGCGAGTCCTACCTGGCGCAGACGACCCTGCGGGAGCTCACCAAGTCCCGCCCGCTGCGGGTCCTCTCCGAGGAGGACTTCGCGCACTGGCAGACGTACGGCTACGTCGTCGTCCGCGAGGCCGTGCCCGCGGCCGTGGCCGGACGGCTGCTCGACTTCACCTGGGACTTCCAGGGGCTCGACCCGCACCGCCCGGAGAGCTGGTACGAGGACCGGCCGTTCCGCTCGGACCTGGACCGCCAGCTCCACGTGTACGGCTTCGTGGAGGCGTACCACCACCAGCTCCTCTGGGACAACCGCCAGGCCCGCCGCGTGTACGACGCCTTCGTCGACGTGTGGGACTGCGAGGAGCTGTGGGTCACCCTGGACCGGCTCAACCTCAACCCGCCCAACGTCCGCAACCGCGACCGCGCCCTGATCGAGGCCCGCGACCGCGGCTTCGACATCGAGCTGCACTGGGACATCGACACCACGCTCGGCGTCCCGCCGCAGCGCGTGCAGGGCATCATCGCGCTCAACGACACCACGCCCGAGACGGGCGGCTTCCAGTGCGACCCCGAGCTGTTCCGGCGGTTCGAGGAGTGGAGGACCGGCAGCCCGGCCGACCGCGACCCGCTCCGGCCCGACGTCGACCGCGCCGAGTTCCCCGTCGTACGCCCCGAACTCCACCCCGGAGACCTGCTGATCTGGAACGGCCTGCTCGCCCACGGCGTGGCGCGCAACGTCTCCTCGGACGGGGTGCGGGCCGTCCAGTACCTCTCCATGATGCCCGCGCTCGAAGAACACGAGCGGCTGCGGAAGTCCCGGGTCGACTCCTGGCGCCACCTGCGCACCCCGCGCTGGAACCGCACCCTCGTCGGCGACCCGGTCCTGCACGAGTCGAAGCGGTACCCCACCGCCGCGCTCTCGCCCCTCGGCAGCCGCCTCCTCGGACTCACCTCGTGGCACGAGCCGGACGACACGGGCGCCGGCGACCCCGCCGGGCGGGCCACCGCGGCCACGACCGCCGCGGCCCCCGCCGCTTCCGCCCCGCCCGTGCCCGGACCGCGGAGCGGGGAGCCGGCGTGCGCCGCGTCTGCCTGACCCTTCCCACCCACCGCTCCTGCCCCGACACGATCGCCGCCGTGGCCGAGGAGGCCGCCTACGGCGCACGGCGGTTCGGCGTCGAGGTCCGGCTCGTGATCCTGGACTCCTCGGACGCGCCCGTGCTCGCCCGGCACCGCGCGGCGGTCGAGGCGCTGCCGGCGGCGCCGGGCGTCGTCGTCCACCACCTCGACGAGGACGCGCAGCGCGCCTTCCTCCGGGACGTGATCGCCCGGTCCGGCGTCGCCGGCCCCGAGCGCGTCCTCGGCCTGCTGCTGCCGGACCGGGTGTCCTACGGCGCCTGCACCGACCGCGCGTTCCTGGTCGCGGAGGCGCTCGGGTGCGCCTCGGTCCACCGCCGGGACTCCGACAGCCGCTACCAGTGCGCGGACGGCGCGCCCGTCTTCCCCGTCCACCACGAGCTGGCCTCCCTCGGCCGGCCGGCCGCCGAGGCCGCGGGCCTGGTGACCCGCAGCAGACTGGACCCGGCCTGCGCGGACCGGAACGTGGCCATGGTGGGCGCCTCGTTCGTCGGCGAGATGTCGGTGGACGTCGAGGAGATCCGCCGCCTCGACCCGGCCGTCTACCACGACGTCGTCGGGCTTTCGGTGCCCGACGGCTATCCGGAGATCTGGCGCCGGAACCTGATCGAGGAGTCCTTCCGCGGCGCCGGGACCGCCCCCTTCACCGCCGACCGGTCCACCCTGACCGAGGTCAGCCCGATGCGCGTGGACATGTGCAACATCGGCTTCGACCGCGCGGTCTACGGCCGGGTGCCGCTGCCCCCCGCCACCGACACCCTCGGCACCGACTACTTCCTCGTCCACCTGGTGCGCGACGCCCGGCTGCCCGGCGTGCTCCACAACCGGCACATCGTCAACTTCCATACCGGCGAACGGCGTTCCGACGACGGCTTCCTCGCCTACCAGCTGCGCTTCGCGAAGTTCCTGCTGGCCTCGGCGTACCTCAACACCGTGTACGCCCGCATGGCGGAGGCCGGCGAGACGCTGCTCGACGACCGGGGGCTCGTCCGCGCCCCCGCCGTCGCCGCCCTGGTCCGGGAGAGCACCCGGCTGGACCCGGCGGAGAACGCGGCGCGGCTCGACGTGCTGGACCGCTCCTACCGCACGCTGGGCGGCCGCTACGCCGCGGTGGCGGACCTCCTCGCCGCCCGCGCCGGCCTCCTCCTCGACGAGGCACGGCGGGACATGGAGGAGTTCGCCCTCCTCATCGACGTCTGGGAACCCCTGATCCGCTCCGCACCGTCCGCGAAAGGCCTCGCATGACCCGCCGCCCCCGGCCCCTCACGGGCCCCCGGCCGACCCCGCCCGTCCCGTGCCGGTGACCGCCGACGGGCCGGCGCGCCCGCAGAGCACCCGCACGGTCACCGTCGCCTACGCGGGCGGCGCACCGCGCCGCGGTCCCGTCACGATGGGGCAGGCCAACATGATCCGGTGCGTCCTGCGCGACGAACCCGTGCAGATCAACATCCACGACGTCTGGCCGGTGCCGGCGGGGACCCGTACCGGGGCGGCGCTCGACGCCCTGCGCGCCCTGGCCGTCCGGCACGAGGGCCTGCGCACCACCTTCCCCGACGCCCCGGACGGCGGCGTCCCGCGCGAGCAGGTCGTGGCGGGCGAGGGCACGTTCACCGTCACCGTCCTCGACCACGACGCGCCGCCGACCGACCCGTCGGGATACGCCGACGCGCTGGCCCGCGCGGGCCGCGTCGACCCCTTCCGGCTCGAGAGGGACTTCCCGCTCAGGATCTCCCTCGTCACCGTGGCCGGGGCTCCGGCGTACGTCGCCCTGGCCGCGAGCCACGCCGTGACCGACGTGGGCGCGCTCGCCGTCCTCCACGACGAGTGGCGCGCCCTGCTCTCCGGCCAACGGCTGCCGGAGGTCACGGCGCTGACCCCGCTCGAACTGGCGGCGGACGAGGCCGCACCGGCGGGAGTGCGCAGGTCCCGGGCCGCGCTCGACCACTGGGAGCGGATCGTCCGGACCGGTCCCCAGGCCATGTTCGCGGAGCCGGACGCCGACGGCGCGGAGGTGCGGGTGCCGTGCCTGGCCCTCCGCTCGCGGCGCGGCGCCCGCGCGCTGGCCCGGGTGGCGGAGCGGACCGGCGGCCTGCCGGCCACGGTGCTGCTGACCGCCTGGTGCGCGCTCGTCGCGCACCGCGCCGGACAGACGGCCTGCGTCACGGCCGTGCCGACCTCCAACCGCTTCCTGCCGCGGCTGGCCCGCTCGGTGAACACCCTGTCCCAGGACGCGCTGCTCTGCCTCGACGTGCGGGTCCCGACCTTCGACGCGCTGCTCGGCAAGGCGTGGGGCGCGGCGCTGAACGCCTACCGGCACAGCCGGTTCGACGCGGTCGCCCTCTGGGACATGATCGGACGCACCACCTTCGAGCGCGGCAGCCGCTTCACCCGCGACGTCGTCTTCAACGACGTCAGCACGCTCCCCGCCGGGGCCCCGCCGGCCCCCGCCGACGCGGACGGGCCGGAGCTGGCACTGGAGTGGGGCGCGGACCAGGTGCTGCCGACCCGCCTCCTCGCCTTCGTCCACCAGGCCGACCCGCTGCTGCACCTGTCGCTGTGGGCGGACCCCGGGCTGTTCCCGCGGGCCGCCGCGGAGGACTTCCTCACCGGTCTCGTCCGGCTCCTGGAGGCGGCCGCCGAGGAGGACGTGCCGCTCGACCGGCTCACCGCGGTCACCGGCGTCCGGCCGGTCGAACGGGGCCCGGAATGGAGCCTCGTGGACGGCTCGTGGGTCTCGCGCCCCGCCGTGGCGGACGCCCTGAGCCGGGCCCTCGGCGGCGTGCCCGTCCACGTCCGCCTCGACACGCCGCCGCCCGGCGATGACCCGGACGAGGACGGCGGCGGACCGGTCCTCACCGCGTACGTCGCCGCCGGCGGGGCTCCGCTGACACCGGCCCGGGCCCACGCGGCCCTGATGGACGCCCTGCCCGGCCGTCCCGGAGTGCTGGCCCCCCGCCGGTACGTGATCGTCGGGGACCCGCCGGAGGACACCGACGCCGACAGCGCGTGGCTGCGGCGCCCCCTACTCACGGAAGGCTCCGGTCGCGACCGGCAGTGGTGACATGACGATGGATGACGTGACCGTCCGGCCGGCGCCGGACGCCCTGCCCAGCCCGTGGCGCTCCCCGCGCTTCCGGCTCTTCTTCACCGCCCGCGGCACGTCGCTCCTCGCCGACGGCATGCTGATGGTGTCGATCACGACGAGCGTCCTCGCCGCGGGGTACGGCGCCGGCGGCGTGGGGTACGCGCTGGCCGCCTGGATGACCCCGATCGTGCTGCTCATCCTGTTCGGCGGCGCGCTGGCCGACAAGTTCACGCCCCGGGTGATGATGGTCGGCGCCGACGCGGTGCGGATGGCGGCCATGCTCACGCTCGCGGCCCTGCTCGGCGGGGGCGGGGTGCGCCTCTGGCACGTCATGGCGCTGATGGCGGTCAGCGGCGCCGCGACGGCCATGTTCCAGCCCGGCCTGGCCGCCCTGGTCCCCCAGGTCGCCGAGGACATCCAGCGGGCCAACGCGCTGCTGCGCATCGCCGAGGCGATCTGCACGCTCCTCGGCCCCGGCCTCGCCGGGCTCCTCGCGGCCTACTGGAGCACGGCCGGGTCCTTCCTCGTCATCGCGGCGGCGTACGCGCTCAGCGCGCTCGGCCTGCTGTCGCTGCGGGGCCTGCGGGCGGGCGGGGACGAAGGGGACGACAGCGACGACCCGTTGCTGCGGAGGCTGGCCACGGGATGGCACGAGTTCCGCTCCCGCTCCTGGCTGTGGGGCGTCATCGTCGTGTGGGCCGTGTACGGGCTGTTCGTCTTCGGTCCGTCGCTGCCGCTGGGCGCGGCCCTGCTCACCGAGCAGCACGGGGCGAGCGGCTACGGCTGGATCGCCTCCGCAGACGGCGCCGGAACCATCGTGGGCGGCCTGCTCGGCATGCGGGTCCGGCCGGGCCGCCCGCTGGTCGCGGGGGCCTGCGCCATGTTCTTCTTCACGCTCAACCCACTCGCCCCGGCGCTCGGCTGGTCCTTCACCGTCACGGCGCTCACCGGCGCCGTCGCGGGCTGCGGCTTCGCCTTCTGGGGCGTGATGTGGGCGACCAGCGTGCAGTCCCACATCCCGCTGGCCGTCCTGAGCCGGGTGTCCGCCTACGACATCGCCGGCTCCATCATGGTGATCCCGCTGGGCCGCGTCCTGGCGGGCCCCGCGGCCGACGCCTACGGCGCCGACCGCGTCCTGCTCTTCTCCTCCGTCATGGGGATCCTCTGCATCGGCGTGATGCTCGCCGTGCCCGCCGTCCGCCGCCTCGGCCGGACCCCGGCGGAGAGGACTCCCGGGCCGGCGCTCCAGGGCGTGTCCGGGACGTAGGGGCGCCCGGCCCGCGGGCCGGGCGGGACTCCGGACGGTTCCCGGGGAGGCGGGGAGGCGTCTCCCGCGGTTCCACGTCCGGCCGGGAGCGTCGTCAGGCGTCCTGGATGCGGCGGAAGGGTTGGTCGGCCTCCAGGGTGAAGGCGACGTCCAGGAGGGTGCGTTCGCTGCCCGGGCGGCCGGAGAAGAGGACGCCGACGGGCAGCCCCTCCCCGGTCGCGGCGGGGGCGGGCACCGCGATCGACGGGGTGCCGACGATGTTGTCGAGCGGGGTGAACGCCACGTACCGCAGGATCCGCTCGACGAGCTCCGGGTAGGGCACCTCGGGGCTGAGGTGCCCGATCGGCGGGGGCGTGTGGGCGAGCACCGGGGAGAGCAGGACGTCGAAGCCGCGGAAGGCAGCCGCGTACGCCACCTTGGTCCGCCTCAGCCGGCGCAGCACCCCCGGGGTCTGGCGCCAGTTCCGCACGTACGCCTCGTGGAGGCCCCGGCTGAGTCCGTCCATGCGCCGGCGGTCGAAGTCCCTGCCGAGGGTGCGGCCGGTGGTCCCGATGAGGAACGAGAGCAGTCCCCAGTAGGTGAGGAAGTCGTCGGTGAAGCGGGGGTCGATGACCGGCTCGACCGGCGCCACGTGGTGGCCGAGCCGTTCGAGCGTCGCCGCGGTGTCGGCGACGGCCGCCCGGGTGGCGGCGTCCGCGCGGACGCCGTTCGGCGAGTCGAGGAGGAAGCCGACGCGCAGGCGTCGACCCGACGGTCCCTCCACCCGGCCGACGGGCGGCAGCTTCGGGTTGCGGCGGTAGCTCTCCGCGGCGGCGAGGAAGGCGGCGGTGTCGCGCACGGAGCGGCTGACGACGCCGTCGGCGACGATGTCGAGCGGGAGCCGGGCGCTCTGCGCGTTGGCGACGACCCGGCCCCGGGTCGGCTTGAGGCCGACGAGTCCGCAGCAGGCGGCGGGGATCCGGATCGAACCGCCGCCGTCGTTGGCGTGGGCGATCGGGACCGCGCCGGCGGCGACGAGCGCGGCGCTGCCGCCCGAGGAGCCGCCGGCCGAGTGGTCCGTGTGCCACGGGTTGCGCACCGGTTCGGCGCCCTCGTACTCGGTGCTCGGGCTGAAGCCGAACTCGGGGAGCCGGGTCTTGCCGAGGACGGTGACGCCGGTGCTCAGGAACTGCCGGGCGAACGGCGCGTGCCGCCGGGCGGCCTGCGGGGTGAAGGCGGCGCTTCCGTGGCCGGTGGGGAGCCCCTCGTAGTCGGTGTTGTCCTTGACGAAGGTCGGGACACCGGCGAAGGGGCCGCCCGGGGCGGCGGCGGGCGCCGGGTCGGCGACGTGGGCCTGGACGGCGTGGAGCCGTCCCTCGACCGCCCGTACGCGCTCCGCCGCGTCCCGCGCGACCTCGCCGGCGCTCACCTCGCGGCGCCGGACCGCCGCCGCGAGCCCGACGGCGTCGTGCTCCCCCAGGGCGTCGTCCCGGAACGCGTGCACCCTGGTCATCTGCTCGTAGGACGTCACAACTACCTCACCCCGGCCGTTTGGATGGTCGTCCGCCATCATGGCGTACCGGTGAGTAACACGCGAGGGGTCGGCGTCCTGACGCGTCGTCGGGAGCCGGCTCCGGGCGGGGCGGGGCGTCAGGGGGCGGTGCGCACCGGGAAGCTGAAGGAGTGGCCGTGCTGCTTGAGCCACGGCAGCACCTGCCGGAGGGCCGCGACGGTCTGCCCGCGGTCGCCGCCGCCGTCGTGGAAGAGGATCGTCGGCCCGTTGGACAGCTGGTTCTTGACGGTGTGGACGATCGAGGCCGTGCCGGGCTTCTCGAAGTCCTTGGTGTCGACGTTCCAGCCGAGCGGGCGCATGCCCGCCGCCGCCGCGATCCGCCGGCTGTCCGGGGTGAACGCGCCGCCGGGCGCCCGGTAGTACTCGACCTTCGCTCCCCCGGCCGCGTCCTCGATCATCTTCTTGGCGTCCAGGATCTGCCGCCGCTGGTACGCCACGGACTTCTTGTCCATCGCGGTGTCGTGGGTCATCGTGTGGTCGCACAGCCGGTGGCCCTCGGCGACGACCCGCTTCACGAGGCCGGGGTGCTGCCGGGCCTGGGGGCCGATCATGCAGAAGACGGCCTTGACGTCGTGCTGCCGCAGGATGTCGAGCATCTGGGGGGTCCAGCGCGGGTCGGGCCCGTCGTCGATGGTGATGTTCACGGCCCTGCCGCCCGCCTCGGCCGCGTGCGCGATCCCCTCGGGCACCCGCTGAGCGGGGACCCGCGCGGGCTTCTGCGCCTGTTCGGTCGGCGTGCGCTCGCCGGGCGCGGCGTCCGTCCTCGCGGCGGACTCGACGTCCGTCAGCGCGGCGGCGGCCCACACCGCCAGGCTGATCCCGACCGCCGAGGCCGCCACGGCTATGTGCGTCCTGTACGTGCTCTGCCCCATGAAAACCGCTCACTCCCCGTGCGCGTCCGACCGACTCCCAGGTGAGAGGACGGTACAAGCGACGGGAAGGTTTCACGGCGGCCCGACCGTCCGGCCGGAGCGGGGCGCCTCCGCCGCCCGGAACGGCACGGAACCGCCCGGGGCCGGGCTCCGTGCGGCGGACGGGGTCGCGTACGGTGAGCCATCTCACGCGTATCCGCTGAAAGGGTGTCGGATCCATGGTCGGCGACGACTGGACCACCGCCGGGCCGGACGTACCGCCGACCGCCCGGCTTCAGTTGTGTCCCCTGCGGGTGGAACACGCCGACGAGATGGCCGTGGTGCTCGGCGACGCCCGGCTGCACGCGTTCATCGGCGGGGAGCCCGACGACGCGGAGCGGCTCCGCGCGCGCTACCGCCGCATGACGGCCGGCTCGCCGCGCCCGGACGAGACGTGGCTGAACTGGGTGGTCCGGCTGCGGGACGAGGACCGTCTGGTCGGCACGGTGCAGGCGACCGTCGTCGGCCGGACCGCCGAGATCGCCTGGGTCGTCGGCGTCCCCTGGCAGGGCCGCGGCATCGCCCGGGAGGCCGTCGGTGCCCTCGTCGAGCGGCTCGCCGCCGGCCCGGTCGACGTCCTGGTCGCCCACGTCCACCCGGACCACCACGCCTCCGCTGCCGTCGCCCGCTCCGCCGGGCTCTCCCCCACCGACCGCCGGCACGACGGCGAGGTCCGCTGGGAACGCCGGCTCGACGACCGCGCGTGACCGGGCCGGGCCCCGCCCCGGGTCACCGGCCCCGGGTCACCGGCCTCGGTAGAGTGACCGGGCCCGGCAGCCCGGGCCCACGCCCCTCGTGACCCGGAAGAGAGCCGTACGACCATGACGCTTCGTGAGGGCCTGCGCGTCCGGCTGGCGGCCGACGTCCGGCTGACCGGTTCGCTCGCCGTGGCAGGGGACCCCGACACCGGGGCGGAGCCCGTCGCCGGCTTCCTCTCCCTGGCCTCGGGCACCGAGGGCACCGTCGAGCGGGTCGAGGAGCACACCCGGGAGCAGAGCCACGAGGTCCGCGAGTACCTGCGGCTCACGTCGCTGCTCGACGACTTCGGCGCCCAGATGCCGCCCGCCAGCAGGGGTCGGCTGGAGGAGCAGGTCGGCGCCCTGGAGGCCGACTGGACGGCGTACCGGGAGCGGTCGGTGCGGGTGACGGTCCGCGTCCGGCTCGACAACGGCTTCATCCTCGACGAGGCGCAGGAGGACCTGTTCGCGGCGGCCTCCGCCTGACGGCCGCCCCCGCCGTCCCCCGCTCGTCGTCGGCACCCGCGAGCGTGTCGGCCGCCGGCCTGCCGCCCGACGACGACGCGGCGAGAGCGCGTGCCAGGCGTCGCGGGGCAGAGGGGATGGTGACGACAGGCCCTAGAGGCGGGTCGCCGTGCGGACGAGGTCGGCGACGGCGCGGGACCTGCTGTGCGGCGGCCAGGCGATGACGGTCGTGACGGCCGGCGCGTCCGGCACGGGGACCGTCGCGTGGCCGTCGCGCAGGTGGGCCCGGAGGGACTCGGGCACGACCGCGCAGGCCCGTCCGAGCGCGATCAGCTGGAACAGCTGGGTGTGGTCGCGCACCTGCGGGCCGGGCCCGTCCGGATGGCTCCCGTCACGTCGGGGCCACCGCGGCAGGGGCAGGTCCGTCAGGGCGGTGACCTCGGCCATCGTCAGGTGCGGGCGGTCGGCGCAGGGGTGCCCCGCGGGCAGGACCACGACCTGCCCCTCGGTGCGCAGTTCCTCGGTGTCGAGTCCGGAGGTCGTGTCGAAGGGCTTCTGGAGCAGGGCGACGTCGGCGCGCCCGTCGCGCAGCAGACCTTCCTGCTCGCCGGGCCCGCAGAGCACCACCTCGACGGCGACCGCGCCGGGCTCGGCGGCGTAGGCGTCGAGCAGCTTCGACAGCAGTTCGCCGGCCGCTCCGGCCTTCGTGGCCAGCACGACGCCGTGCGGTGCGGCGGCGGCGCGGCGGGTGCGGCGTTCGGCGGCCTCGACCGCGTCGAGTGCGGCCCGGGCCTCCCGCAGGAGCACCGATCCGGCCTCGGTCAGGGCCACCGCGCGGGCGGTGCGGTGCAACAGCTCCACCCCGAGCCGCCGTTCGAGCTGCCGGATCGCGCGCGACAGCGGGGGTTGGGCCATGGCGAGCCGCCGCGCCGCCCGCCCGAAGTGCAGCTCCTCGGCGACGGCGACGAAGTAGCGCAACTCCCGTGTCTCCACGGCGTCATGCTATCCGGCGCTCACCTCGGCCGATATCCGTGCGGTATCGCCGCCCACCCGGTCGGTCTTGGACGCCCGGCACCCGTCCGCACCACGCTGGACGGCATGAGTGGACAGACGATCGCGCTGGTGACCGGCGCGAACAAGGGGATCGGGTACGAGATCGCGGCCGGCCTGGGCGCCCTCGGCTGGCGCGTCGGCGTGGGTGCGCGGGACCGGCGGCGGCGCGACGCCGCGGTCGAGCGGCTGCGCGCGGCCGGGACCGACGCGTTCGGCGTCCCGCTCGACGTGGCGGACGACGCGAGCGCGGCGGCCGCGGCCGAGCTGGTCGCCGACCGCGCGGGAGGGCTCGACGTCCTCGTCAACAACGCGGCGATCACCGGCGCCGTGCCGCAGACACCCGCCACGGTCGATCCCGCGACGGTGCGGGCCGTCGTGGAGACGAACGTGATCGGGGTCGTCCGCGTCACCAACGCGATGCTGCCCCTGCTGCGCGGCTCGGCGGCGCCGCGGATCGTGAACATGTCCAGCAGCGTCGGCTCGCTCGCCCTGCAGACCACGCCCGGCGTCGACATGGGCCCGGTTCCGGCCGCCTACCTGGCCTCCAAGACCTTCCTCAACGCCCTCACCGTCCAGTACGCCAAGGAGCTGGACGGGACCGGCATCCTGGTCAACTCCGGCTGCCCCGGATACACCGCCACCGACCTCAACGGCTTCCAGGGCGTCCGTACCCCACGCCAGGGAGCGGCGATCGCGCTGCGGCTCGCGACGCTGCCCGCGGACGGACCGACCGGCGGCTTCTTCGACGACGCGGGGCCCGTGCCCTGGTGACAGGCCCACCGGCCCCGGCCTCCGGAACGCCGCCGTGCGCGCCTAAGGCCTGTCGTCACCATCCCCTCTGCCCCGCGACGCCTGGCACGCGCTCTCGCCGCACCGGGCGAAAGCGCGAGTACGCCCCGTACGAGCACTTCCACCCGGCACACCGAGAGCACGCACCAGACGCCGCAGGGCCGCCCTTCGGGCAACGAGGGGATTTCGACGACAGGCCCTCGGCCGCCGCGGGGCCGCCGCGGGCCCCGCACCGGCCTTCCGTCTCAGCCGAGCCGGACCCGGATCCGCTGGGGCGCGCCGGCGAGCCCGGTGAGGTCGCCGAAGACGAGCTTCAGCGAGGAGCCCGTCGTCGCGGCGGTGACGGAGCCGGGCCGGGACAGGACGCCGGACACCCGGCGGTTCCAGGTGACCTCCAGGGAGGTGGCGCGCCGGGACGGGTCGGAGACCACGACGGTCGCCGTCCCGTCCCGGTGCTCGCGGACGAGCACGGAGGCGGGGGCGTCGGCGGACAGCTGCCCGACGGAGCCGGCGCTCCAGAAGTTGACCGCGGTCAGGCCGAGCCGGGGCACGCGCACGCCCTGCCGGGCACCGGTGTTGGCGAGGATCCGCAGCCATCCCCGGTCCGCCGAGCGCTGGGCGGTGGTCCGGGCGCTCGCGCCGGGGAGCAGGACGTACGCGTAGTCCGCGTCCACCGGGTCGGCGCCGTGGTCGGTGAAGAGGGTCAGGTAGCGGCGGGTGAGGGGGGTGGCGGGGCCGCCGGTGTTGATGTCCCGCCAGGCGCCGGTCCGTTCCTCGCGTACGGTGCCCAGCCGCATCCCCTGGGGGAAGACGTAGCCGGCGTGGCCCGCGACGTGCGCCCAGCGGGCGTCCTCGAAGGTCCGCCGCACGCCCTGGCCGTCCGGCTGCGTGCGGCCGTCGACGGTGAGCGCGGGCGCGCCGGCCGTGCCGAGGGCCCGGTTGTCCACGGTCGTCTCGACCGCGTACCCGTCGGTGGACGTGATGCCCGCGCCCAGGCAGACCACCGCGTCGTCGAGCCAGAACCACGACTTCCTGGCGTTCATGGTCGAGGACAGGCCGATCAGGTGCTGTCCGGTGGCCCCGAACTCGCCGTCGGTGGTGCCTCCGACCCAGGCGGCGGCCGGCATGGGCTGGCCCCAGTTGCCGCCCTCGCCGTCGGCCAGCGGCTTGCGGGAGGCGGTGATGCCGGGCAGGCGGTAGGGGTCGACGGTCGGCCAGTACGCGTCCGTGTACTGGTCCAGGCCGAAGTCGTCGCCCCACCAGGAGAGCCAGCCGGCGCCGGTGTGGTAGCCGCGGGCGTGTTCGCCGTTGCCGTACTCGTAGTGGGCGATGCGCTCCGAGGCCATCGACACCGAGGCGCACCAGCCGCGGCGGCGGTGGGTGGCGCGGTCCATGTGGTGGAACAGCCGGTGCCGCACCGGCTCGGCGGCCGGCTTCACCGAGGCGTCGTCGAGGACGGCCTGCAGCAGGGCGGCGCGGACGAGGCTCAGCTTCGGGTTCCTGAGGGGCGGGAAGGAGACGTCGCGGAGCATCCAGCCCTTGACCATGGCGCGCCAGCGGGCGTTCTCCTCCGGGCTCGCGCCCTGTCCGACGAGCACGATGGTCGCGAGCAGCGCGTGCGCCCGTGTGTGGTCGGAGGTCCCGGCCCGGCTGATGCCGCGCGAGGAGACGTTGTCCATGATCAGCCCGTTGTGGACGAACGGCGCGATGGCGTTCTCCACCGTGTCCAGGAAGAGCTGAGCGTCCGGGGAGTCCACCGGCCACCGCGAGTCCCGCAGCAGGGCCATCAGCCGTCCGACGCCGTCGTGGAGGACCGAGCCGTAGCCGCCGATGTACGGGACGTTGCGGTGCTGGACGAAGGACCCGTCGGCGTAGAAGCCGTCGCCGGCGGTGACGTACGGGAAGACCGGGTCGAGGGCGGCGACCGCGCGGGCGAGCCGGTCGGGGTGGTCGCCGACGACGGAGCGCAGGATGACGCTGCGGCACAGGTCGACGCGGTTCGCCCCGGTGGAGGTGCCGGTGTAGGAGTCGAAGACGGAGTCCGGCACGAAGTGGTCGACGGCACGGCAGTACGCGGCGATCCGGTCGGCCGGCAGGTGCTCGTGGACGAGGACGCAGACGTCCATCAGGGTCTGGGCGCCGCCGATCTGCCAGTTCCACCAGTTGCCGTAGCGCGTCGTGTGCTCGTTGTAGACCCGGGCGTACAGGTGGTCCAGGCCGGTGAGGACGGCCGCGAGCACGGCCGGGTCGCCGGTCAGGCCCGTGCCGGGCTGGGCCCATGCCTGGGCGAGGATGCTCAGCCGGTTGTAGCTCTCGTTCATCATCGCCGAGAAGGCGTAGGACTCGGCGTCGGTGTCCGGCTCGGGGTCCCGCCACACGGCGTCGGGCCAGAGCGAGCCATCGGTCGGCGCCATCGCCGCCAGATGGGCCCTGGCGGTCTGGCCCAGGTCCGCCAGGAGCGTCCGGAACGGCTCGGCGGTGGGGCTGAACCCGGTGCCCAGGACGAGGTCGCGCCAGGTCGCGCGCAGGGCGGCGAACTCCTGGGGGTCCGCGGTGTCCACGGTCTCCGCGGCGGCCCCGGCGGCCGGGACGCCGGTGAGTCCGAGGGTCAGCGCGGTTCCTCCGGTGGCCTGGAGGAAGGTGCGGCGGCGGAGCGGTGCGGCCATGGGGAACCAGCCTTTGCGGAGGGGGAGTCGGGGCGCGATGCCTGGACGGCAGCCTCTGCAAGCGCTTTCTCCCCGTCAAGGGACGGCGGGGAATCGGGCAGTTTTCGGTCAGTGAGGGGGGTGAGGGCGGCGAGTCCGGGCCGGCGGGGGCCTGGGGCACGAGGCCGGGCAGGGCGGTGGCCGGGCAGGGCGGTGGCCGGGCAGGGCTGTGGCCGGGCGCGGCGAGGTCCGGGGCCGCGAGGGGCCGGGCGGGATGACGGCGGGTCAGGGAGAGGGCGGGGCGGCAGCCTCGCGCCGGGTGGTGGCGGGGCGGGGCGTACGGGGCGAGCCGGACGAAGGTGGCGGGGCGGGGGCGCACGGGGCGGCGCCCCGCAGAGGGCCGGGGCGCGCCTCAGCGCGGCTGCCGTCGCGGGCGGCCGGGGCCCGGGAGCGGCGCCCCGGGCGCGCCTCCGGCGCCGCAGGACTCCCTGATCACCAGCCGCGGCAGCCACTCGACGGCGGAGTGCGGCGCGTCCGGCTCCTCCAGGCGTCGTACCAGCAGGCGGACGGCCTCCTCGCCGACCGCGAAGGTCGCCGGGCTGACGGACGTCAGGGGCACGTCGGCGAGGGCGGCCATCTCGTCGTTGTGGCAGACGAGCGCGAAGTCCTCCGGCACCCGCACGCCGCGGGCGGTCAGCCACTGCAGGAGGTTCATGGCGTCGATGTCGGTGTGCACGAGCCCGGCCCGCACCTCCCCCGCCTCGACGAGGGCCAGGAGCCGCTCCCGGCCGGCGTCGTCGGGATGTCCCCGCGGAGCGGTCGTCGCGGGCGAGAGGTCGTCCTCGGGGAGGCCGAGCGCCCGGACCGCGGACAGGTAACCGGCGCGCACCGCGGGGGAGGTGTGGGTGTGCCGGGCGAGCAGCGCGACGCGCCCGTGTCCGAGGTCGGCCAGGTGCCGCACGGCGAGGGCCGCCCCGCCCGCGTGGTCGGACACGACCCGGTCCAGGTGGGCGCCGGGGACGCCGACGGGGATGCGCCGCTCGACGAGCACGGCGGGCACGTCGGGTTCGGCGAAGCGTGCGGCCTCCTGGGCGGTGGGGCCGCCGACGGTCCAGCTCGGCGCGAGGAGCAGGCCGTCGACCCCGGCGTCGAGCAGGGTGGCGACGTGCCGCAGGTCGCGGTCCGCCGCGTAGTCCGTGACGCCCACGAGCAGTCGCGCCCCGGCGTCGGCGGCCGCCTGCCGGGCTCCCTGGATGACCGCCCGGAAGTAGTAGTCGGAGACGGGCACCACCATGCCCAGCACCGGTCCCGCCGGCCTCCGCGGCGCACCGCGCCGGACGAGCCTGGCGTCCCGCGCGTTCAGGGGCGCGGTCGGCCACGTCACGCTGCCGTGCACCCGCCGTACGCGCCCCACGTCCGCCAGCGCGGCCACGTCCCGCCGGGCCGTCTCCACGGACACTCCCAGCTCCGCCGCGAGTTCGCCGATCCGCATGCTCTCCCGCTCCCGCACGACGCGCAGGATCCGGCGGTGCCGCCGCTCCACGCTCTCCCGCATCGGCGCCGCCCTTCGCTCCGGTCGATGGCGGGCGCAGCGTAGCCCACCGCCCGGCCGGGAGTGACCGGCGACCGGACGAACGGGCACGGAGGACGTCCGCGCGGGCACCCCGCGCCGGCGGGGCGGATGCCGCGTCCGGGGCGGGGGATCCGCTGCTCCCGCCCCGTCCTCCAGCGGGGCTCCGGCCCGGCTGGAACCGGGTGCCGGAGGATGCGGGGACCGACGGCCTTGGCAGGGGGTGCACACTTGTTTACCCTGGGGGTGAACAGATGTGCACCCCCCCTTCCCCCCCTCTCGCACAGGCTCTGGAGCACGATGAACCCCGCGATACCCGCCTCCGGCGCGACACCCGGCGCCCCTCGTGCCCGGTTCGTCGTCCCCGTCCTGGCCTTCTGCGGCGTGGTCGTGGCGGTCATGCAGACGCTCGTCGTGCCGCTGCTGCCGCATGTGCCGGAACTGACCGGGGCGAGTGCGGGCGCCGCGGGGTGGCTCGTGACGGTCACCCTGCTCACCGGGGCGGTGTTCACGCCGGTGCTCGGCCGGGTCGGCGACATGTACGGCAAGCGGCGGGTGCTGCTCGCCTCGCTCGGCGTGCTCACCCTCGGATCGGTGCTCTGCGCGGTCACCTCTCAGATCGGCGTGCTGATCGCCGGCCGGGCCCTCCAGGGCGCGGCCCTCGCGGTGATCCCGCTGGGCATCAGCATCATCCGCGACGAACTGCCCGCCGCGCGCGTCCTGCCGTCGATCGCGCTCATGAGCTCGACGCTCGGCATCGGCGCGGCCGTCGGGCTGCCCCTGGCCGCCGTCGTGACGGAGAACTTCGACTGGCACACCATGTTCTGGGCGTCCGCCGGGCTCGGCCTGCTCGACCTGGCGCTCGTGCTGTGGATCGTGCCGGAGTCGGCGGTGCGCTCGCCGGGACGTTTCGACGTCCCGGGCACGCTGGGCCTCACCGCGGTGCTGGTCGGCGTGCTCCTCGCGATCACGCAGGGCTCGGGCTGGGGGTGGACCTCGCCGCTGACGCTCGGTCTGCTCGGCGCCTCGGCGGCCGTCGCCCTGCTCTGGGGCCGGTACGAGCTGCGCACCCCGTCCCCGATCGTGGACCTGCGGGTGTCGGCCCGGCCCGCGGTGCTGCTCACGAACCTGGCGGCCCTCCTCATCGGCTTCGCGTTCTACGCGAACTCCCTGGTCACCGCGCAGCTCGTGCAGGAGCCGACGAGCACCGGCTACGGACTCGGGGCGTCGATCGTCGTCAGCGGTCTGTGCCTGCTGCCCGGCGGGCTGGCGATGGTGGCCCTCTCCCCGCTCTCGGCGCGGATCTCCGCCACGTACGGGCCGCGCACCGCGCTCGGGCTCGCGGCCGTCGTCATGGCCCTCGGCTACGTGGTGCGCTTCTTCACCAGCCACAGCCTCTGGCTGATCGTCGCCGGCGCCACCGTGGTCGCCTGCGGCACCGCCATCGCGTACTCCGCGCTGCCCGCCCTCGTCATGCGGGCCGTGCCGGTGAGCGAGACCGCCTCGGCCAACGGCCTGAACACGCTGATGCGTTCGGTGGGGCAGGCGGGGTGCAGCGCCGTGGTGACCGCGGTGCTGGCCCATCTGACCTTCGTGACGGCCGGCGGCACCGCGCCGACGCTCCACGCGTATCTGCTGATCTTCCTGATCGCGGCCGGCGCGGCCCTCGCCGCCCTCGTCGCGACCCTCCTCCTGCCCTCCGACCGCCCGCGCCGGGACGCCCCGCGCGACGGCGGCCGGGCGGACGGTACGGTCGCGGTGTCACCGCCCACCCGCGCCGCCCGAGGGAACGCATGAGCACCGCCGACGAACCCACCGCCCCGGCGACCGACGGAGCGGACCGCTCCGGCGCGCCCGACGGACGCCGGGACGCCGCGGGACCGGCCGGGGACGCGGGCCCGGAGACCGGGCGCGAGGCCATCATCCGCTCCGCACGGCGGGCGTTCACCCTCAAGCCGTACGCCGAGGTCACCATGCGCGGCATCGCCGCCGCCGCCGGGGTGAGCCCGTCCCTGATCGTCAAACGGTTCGGCAGCAAGGAGGTCCTGTTCAACACGGTCGTCGACTTCCGCCCGGCCGCCGCCGAACTCTTCGCCGCCCCGCTTCCCGACCTCGGCCGGCACCTCGTCCTGACCATGGTCGACCTCCGTGACCGGCTCCGCGGCGACCCGCTCCTCCGCGTCGTCTTCTCCCTCGGCATCGAGGACGAACGCACCCTGCTGCGCGCCCGCTTCCGCGAGCAGGTCACCGACCGGCTCACCGGCCTCCTCGCCGGTCCCGACGCCCGTCTGCGCGCCGAGCTCGTCGCCGGCCAGCTCCTCGGCCTGGGCGCCACCCTGAGTCTCCACCGCCCCGACGGCGCCACCGCCCACACCACCCCCGCGCGGCTCGCGGAGCTCTACGCCCCCGGCATCCAGCACCTCGTCGACGGGACGTGACGACCGCGCCCGGTCCGTCCTACACCGGGCGCCCCGGCTGCTCCCTCCGTCCGCCCCCGGCGGCGTCCCCTACCGGGGCCGGGGCCCGCTCCCCGTCCGTACCGGTCCCGGCGCCGGTCTCCGCCACGAGCCGCTCCAGGTCCGTCGTCAACGACGCCAGCCACGACACCGTCGCGTAGTAGGCGCGCGGTGCGCCGGGCGGATCGGCCTCCATGGTCGCCGAGGCGCTCGGGGCGTGGAGCGGCACCGGCGTCTCCGTGGTGTCGCCGGTCGGGTCCATGCGGGCGGAGGTCAGCAGCATGCCCGCCGCGACGCGGTCCCCGGTGCGGACGAGCGCCTCCGACGCCTCCGGCCCCAGCGGCGGGACGACGACCGGTTCGGCCGGGACGAGGAGCCGGTCGGCGCCCCACAGCGTGTGGTGGCCGGCGATCAGCGCGGCCTGCCAGTCCGCGCGGTGGGCCGGCGGCGGGCCCGGCCCCCGGGGTTCGCTCTGGTACTGGGCGTACGCCGACTCGGCCATCACCAGGGCGTGCTGCAGACTGCGGTGCCCCGGGGCCGTGACCACCGGGACGCGCCGCCCGCCCGCCGCGATCTGCGCCGTCGTGGCCACCACGATCTCCGCGACGACGCGGAGCAGCACCGCCACCGACCGCCGCAGTTCGTCGTGGGCGCCGCGCGGCCAGGCCAGCAGCCCGAAGACGGCCCCGATCGCGCTGCCGGTCAGCACGTCGAGCAGCCGGAACTCGGCGAGCTGCCAGGTCGCCGGCGCCAGCTGCGCGAAGACCAGCGCGACCACGACGGTGAAGAGGGCCTGCGCCCAGCCGACGCCCTTCACCGGGCCGAGCGTGAAGGTGACCAGCATCAGCGGCGGGAGCGCCACCGCGTACACCTCGATGTCGGTGCCGACGAAGCCCAGCAGCGCCGCCGCGACCAGCGCGCCGACGAGGGTGCCGGTCAGCGCCCTGCGTTCCGTCGTCCGGGTCTCGCGCACCGTCGTCCGGGTCAGGGTCAGGGTCGCCAGGAGGACCCAGAAGCCGTGCGGGAGGCTGTCGATGCCCGCGATCAGCCGGGCGGCGGCCAGGGCCAGGCTGATCCGTACCGCGTTCTGGAAGAAGACCGACCGGCCGCCCGCGTGGCCCGACAGCCGCCGCCACCACAGGCGGGGCGCCCGTTCCCGCACGTACCAGAACCGGCCGGGCGCCGGCGGGTCGGCCGCACGGCCCCGTATCGCGATGTCGGCCGCCGTGGACATCGCGAGCGCCGCGTCCGCCACCTCCAGGAGCGCCGCGCTCCGGCGCAGCGCGGCGGGCGACCCGTCCCCGGTCGCCGCCAGCGCCCCGCGCGCCTGCCGCAGGCGGTCGTGCGCCCGTCCGTCGGGCGCTCCGCCGCGCAGCCGGGCGGCCGTCTCCCGCGCGACCTCCGCGACCGCCCGCAGCGGGCCGGAGCCGTGCGCCCCGGCCTCCCCCGCGTCGCCGGCCACGGCCCCGTCGACCGCCTCCGCGGGCGGCGCCGCGTCCGGCGGGGGCGGCGGCAGCACCGCGAGCCGGCCGAGCAGGGTGCGCGTCGCCAGGCCGGTGTGGGCCAGCGCCCTCTGCCGCACCCCCGCTCCGGCCGGCCGTTCCGCCTCCGGCACCCGGGAGGAGCGGAGCTCCGTGCTCAGGGACCGGGCCGTGCGCCGCACCTCCTCCGGAAGCGTGTACGGGGCGGTGCGCAGCCGCTCCGCGCAGCGGCCGGCGGCGTCGGCGGCCCGGGCGGCCCGTTCGCGGTAGGGCAGGGCCGCCGGTTCGGGCAGCAGCGTGAGCTCCGCGACGATCAGCAGGGCGAGTCCGAAGGTGGCGCCCGCGAGGCGTTCGCCCAGCGAGCCGGGGTCGTACGGGGGGAAGGACGGCAGGATGTACATCAGCTGCAGCCCGGTGGCCGCGCCCGCGAACCGGGGCCCGCCGACGGCCATGAACGCCAGGGCGAACCCGACGACCAGCATCCCGAGGACCGCGCTCCACGTCCGCACGGACAGATAGGTGCCGAGCGTGATCAGCACCCAGCACACCGGCACCACGCCCACCAGCAGCGTGGCCCGCTGCCGCCCGGAGCCGGGGAGGCGGGACAGCCCGGCCATCGCGATGGCGCCGAAGAGCGCGTAGGTGGCGCCGACCGCCAGGTCGAAGCCGTAGAGCAGGACGTAGAACCCGGCCCCGGCGGCGATCGTGACGCGCAGCGCCCTGCGCGCCGCCGCCCGGTAGGCGGGCGGCAGCCGTCGCGGGAACGAGCCACCCATCTCCCCAGGATCGCCCGCGCGGCCGCGCCCGGCACGACGGGAGCCCGGCGGCGCCGGCGGCCGGGGGTGCCGGTGCCGCGCGTGCGCCGGGAGGGCGGGGCGGGTCACCTCGTGCCCGGGGTGGCTTGCGGGGCCGCCCACGGGGCAGGCTGGTGCGCATGAACGAGTTGCGCGGTGCCGGCGTCGTCCTGCGCCCTTCCGGACCCGGGGACGTGCCCGCCCTGGCCGCCATCCGGACCACCCCGGAGGTCCGGGCGCGGTGGCGCGGCGGCGACGACATGGCGGCGGAGGTCGCCTCCGACCTCGCGGACCCCTCCACCCACTGCCTGACCGTGCTCCACGGCGACCGGGTCGTCGGGATGATCCAGTGGTACGCCGAGGAGGATCCGGAGTACCGGCACGCGGGGATCGACCTGTACCTCGACCCGTCGGTGCACGGCCGGGGGCTCGGCACCGACGCCGTCCGCACCCTCGCCCGCCATCTGGTCGACGACGTGGGTCACCACCGGCTCGTCATCGACCCGGCGGCCGACAACCTCGCCGCGATCCGCTGCTACGAGAAGGCGGGCTTCCGCCCCGTCGGCGTGATGCGGCAGTACGAGGCGGACGCGGACGGCGGCTGGCACGACGGGCTGCTCATGGATCTGATCGCCTCCGAACTGGTGCGGTGACGGCGGCTTCCGACGGGCCCGCCCCCACCGCCCCTCCCCTCACTCCAGGTGCCAACAGAAGTCTCCCGAGGGCTGGTTGGGCATGAGTCCGGGCACTCCGGGGCACCCGCCGCCCATGGGAGAAGACACCGCGAACAGACGCTCGCCCCTCGGAAGCCGGCCGGAACGACCCGGACGGCGATGGCCGCTCGCCGCCGTCGTCCTGCTCGTGCTCGCCCTCGCCCTGCTGCTGGTGGGGCAGGTCCTGCGGCTGCCGGGGCTGGACGTGTTCGGCACCGAGGTGAAGGACCGTTCCGGACCCGCCGTCCTCAGGTCCGTCCAGGACATGCACCGCTACGAGGGTGCGGCCGGGACCTACCAGGTCGTCGTCGACCTGGAGCACGATGCCCGCTACCTGCCGGACGCCATCCGCGGGACCCGCACGCTGTACGTGGCGACCGGCAGCGTCACCGCCTACGTGGAACTCGGCGGCGTCGGGAAGGACGCCGTCACCGTCGACACGAAGCGGACCACGGTGACCCTGCGCCTGCCGCACGCCCGGCTGGCCTCCCCCGCCCTGGACCCCGAGAAGTCCTACGCCGTGTCCAAGCAGCGCGGTCTGCTGGACCGGCTGGGCGACCTGTTCTCCGACAACCCGGCGAGCGAACGGGCCGTCAACGTCCTCGCCGCCCGCCACATCGGCGAGGCCGCCCGGGAGTCGGACCTGACGTCCCGCGCGGAACGGAACACCACCGCCATGTTCCAGGGCCTGCTGCGCGCGCTCGGCTTCGAGCAGGTGACGGTCACCTACGTCTGACCGGCGCACCGCGAGCGGACCCGGCCGCGACGCCGTCCGCCCGGGGCGCCGGAGGGAAGGACGGGCCCCGGACGGGACAGGCTCCCGGGGCGGTCTCGGGTCAGCCCGCCGTCCAGCCGCCGTCGAGCGGCAGGGACGCCCCGGTGAGGTATCCGGAGTGGGGGCCGCAGAGCCACAGGACGGCGGCGGCCACCTCCTCGGACTCCAGGAGGCGCTTGACGGGCGAGCGGGCCAGCATGACGTTCGTCAGGACGTCGCCTTCGCTGATGCCGTGGGCGGCGGCCTGGTCCCGCACCTGCCCCTCGACGAGCGGGGTGCGGACGTAGCCGGGGTTCACGCAGTTGCTGGTCACCCCGTGGGGCGCGCCCTCGACGGCGGCGACCTTGCTCAGTCCCTCCAGGGCGTGCTTGGCGGCGACGTAGGCGGACTTGTAGGCGCTGGCCCGCAGTCCGTGGACGCTGGAGACGTTGACGATCCGGCCCCAGCCGCCCGCGTACATGTGGGGCAGGATCCGGCGCATCAGCAGGAAGGGCGCGGTGACCATCACCTTCTGGATCAGCTCGAAGCGCTCCGGGGGGAACGCGGTGAGCGGGGCCACGTGCTGGAGGCCGGCGTTGTTGACCAGGATGTCGGCCTCGGCCGGGAGCAGGTCGACCGCTCCGGGGTCCGCGAGGTCGGCGACGTGCGCGGCGCCTCCGGCGATCTCCGCGACGGCCCCGGCGGAGGCCGCGTCGCGGTCGACGACGTGGACGAAGGCCCCGGCCTGGGCCAGGGCGAGCACGCAGGCCCGGCCGATGCCGCTGCCGCCGCCGGTCACCAGGGCCGTGCGCCCGGCCAGGTCGACCGGGGCCGCGGGCGGCGGCAGGAGGGCTGGGGTGGGGAAGGTGTGCGTCATGGCCGGAGACACTAGGGAGCCCTCCAAGCCCGTCCCATAGGAACCGCCACCACAAAGACATCCTCCTCCATGGTTTCCCATGCCATACGGCGAGGCCGCGGCGGGCGGCACTCCTGAGCCCGACGTGCCCGTCTCCTCGGCAGCGGCACGGGGAAAGTCCGGGGCCCCCATCTGCGCGGGCATCGGTATGTGGAGGGCAGACATGGTCTCCGTTCCCGTCGTCTTCCTAGGCTCACGGCCAGTCGTTCGGAGTGGCACCGGCGGCGGCCTCCAGGGCCGTCCCCGTGCCCGAGGGAAAGGGACCGTATGGGTCTGGACAAGACGGTCGCGAGCGCGGCGGAGGCGGTGGCCGACATCCCCGACGGCGCCTCGCTCGCGGTGGGCGGCTTCGGTCTGTGCGGGATACCGGGCACGCTCCTCGACGCCCTGTGGCAGCGCGAGGTGGACGGCCTCCGCGTCGTCTCCAACAACTGCGGCGTCGACGACTGGGGACTCGGCCTGCTGCTCTCCGCGGGCCGGATCGCGCGCATGACGAGCTCGTACGTGGGCGAGAACAAGGAGTTCGCCCGGCAGTACCTCAGCGGCGAACTGGAGGTGGAGCTCATCCCGCAGGGGACGCTGGCGGAGCGGCTGCGGGCCGGCGGAGCGGGCATCCCCGCCTTCTTCACCCCGGCGGGAACGGGGACCCAGGTCGGCGAGGGCGGCCTGCCCTGGCGGTACGCGGCCGACGGTTCGGTCGCGGTCGCCTCGCCGCCGAAGGAGACGCGGGAGTTCGGCGGCCGCCCGTACCTCCTGGAGGAGGCGATCACGACCGACTTCGCGCTGGTCCGCGCGGCCGCCGGCGACCGGCACGGAAACCTGGTCTTCCACTCCTCCGCCCGCAACTTCAACCCCCTGGCGGCCATGGCCGGCCGGATCACCGTCGCCGAGGTCGACCACCTCGTCGCCCCGGGCGAGCTCGACCCCGACGAGATCCACCTGCCCGGCGTCTTCGTCCAGCGCGTGGTCCGGGTGGCCCCCGGCGACCCCGCCGCCGAACGGCGCGTCGAGCGCCGCACCGTACGACCGGAAGGCGGTGCCTGAGATGGCGCTCACCCGCGAGCAGATGGCCGCCCGTGCCGCCCTGGAGCTGACCGACGGCAGCTACGTCAACCTCGGCATCGGTCTGCCGACCCTCATCCCCCACCACCTGCCGCCCGGCGTCGAGGTGGTGCTGCAGTCCGAGAACGGCATCCTGGGCGTCGGCCCGTATCCGACGGAGGACGAGCTGGACCCCGACCTGGTCAACGCGGGCAAGGAGACCGTCACGACCCTGCCGGGGGCCTCGTTCTTCGACTCCGCCCTGTCCTTCGGCATGATCCGCGGCGGGCACGTCGACACCGCCGTCCTGGGCGCCATGCAGGTCTCCGCGGCCGGCGACCTGGCCAACTGGATGATCCCGGGCAGGATGGTCAAGGGCATGGGCGGCGCCATGGACCTCGTCCACGGCGCCGGACGGATCGTCGTCCTCATGGAGCACACCGCCAAGGACGGCACGCCCAAACTCGTCGGGCGCTGCGACCTGCCGCTCACCGGCCGCGCCGTCGTCCAGCGCGTCGTCACCGACCTCGCGGTCGTCGACGTCGGCCCCGAGGGCTTCGTCCTCGCCGAACTCGCCCCGGGCGTCACGGTCGACGACGTCCGGGCGGCGACGGGCGCCTCGCTGACGGTGCCCGCCGGATTCGAGGCCGTACGAGCGGTCTGACCGGCTCCGGTCGAGGCGGGCGGGGCCGCACCGAGTCCTCGCCTCAGAGCGCGGCGGACTCCTCCGCCCGCCCCGGCGTCACGGCCCCGCGGTGCGCGACGGCCTCGGCGGCGGTGTGGGCCGAGGCGAAGGTGAACGCACGCGGGGACGGCCCGTTCGCCCGCAGGTCGGCCAGCCTCTCCATGGCCTCGTCGACGGTCGGGAGCCGCCCTGCGGGGACCCACCAGAGCACCAGGTGCGCCTCGACGTGCCGGGCGAACCACTCGCGCCGCCGCCGCATCACCTCCAGGTGGCCGCTCCGGTACGAGAAGTCCCACAGGGCCTCCTGCGTCTCCCAGACCGACAGGTTGACGATGACGTCCTCGCCGGCCGGGCGCAGCCCCGTCGCGTCGGCCTCGCCGTCCCCGACGAGCCGCCAGACGAAGCCGGGCGCGGCGTCGGCGGCGGCGTTGACCGGGTCGAGCATCTCGACGAAGGGCGCCACGCGGGGGTCGTCGAGGGGGTGCCGGAGGGTGGCGACGTTGAGCTGGGCGAGGTGGAGGGCGTGCTCGGATGCGGTCATGTCCTCATCCCAGCACGACCCCGTTTTCTATGTCAATGTTCATTGTTTTTAGAATTCTCGACGACCACGCAGCACTCGCCCGGCCGGGCGTCCATCCGCGCGCGGACCGGCCCGTCCGTGCCGATCAGCCCTTCCAGGAGCGCGAGGTTCATGCCGCAGACGAGCGGAGGAAAGCGTTCGGCGACCGCGTGGAAGGGACAGTTGCGCATCCGGACGACGCTCCCGCCGACGCCCCCGGCCCCTTCATCGGCCTCCAGGTGCGGCTCGTAGCCGCGCTCGGCCAGCACCCGCACGGCGTCCTCGATCCCCGCGCACGGCTCCGCCGAGCCCCGCAGCGCCTCGCCCCGCCTCCGCGCGGCCGCACGGAGGCCGGCGTCGAGCCCGGCCTCCTCGGCGGCCTCGGCGAGCAGGTCGGCGGCGGTGCGGTAGTCACGGGCCGGCAGCGAGACCGACCGCTCGACCCGCGCCCGTGTGTACACCTTGGCCGGGCGTCCGGCCCCGGGACCCGACCGCCCCGTCAGCCGCCGGCTCCCGCTCTCCAGCAGCCCCGCCTCGGTCAGGCGGTGCAGGTGGTGCGCCGCGAGCGTCCGCGCGACCCCCACCGCCTCGGCGGCCTCGTTGCGGCCGACCTCGCGCCCCTGCTCGGCCACGTACGCGTACAGACGGCGCCGCACCGGGTCCTGCAGCACCGCGATCACATCGATGTCTTCCACGCCGCCATTCTAGGAACAACGCAGATTGGAGATAGAAGGCCGGCGGACCGCCCTCCGCCCGGCCGGGCACGCGGGCGGCGCACCGCCGCGGTGCCGCCCCCGACCGGGCGCGCCGCTCCTCACCCGCGCGCAGCCCCCTTCCCGTCCCCGACCGCCGGGTGAGCCGGGGCGAGGGTGCAGACCCCGTCCACGCACCGGCGCTCCAGTCGGCCGCGGGAGACGGTCTGCGCCAGGCCGACCATCCAGCAGGTCGGGCAGCCCCGGAAGGCCACCAGCGACAGCGGGGCCGCGAGCAGCGCGACCGGCCCGACGACCGGCACCAGGGCGATCGAGCCGACGACCAGCCCGAAACCGACGGCGCCGCGCGCCAGATGGCGCGGCACGGAGCTGCTGGCGTAACTCCTCGGAGGCTCGAAGGACCGCACGCTCCCCGTGCTCTCCCCGTTCCGCACGTTCCGCTCGCTGTTCACGGTCATCGGTCTCCTCGTCCCCTCCGGCCGGCGGCGTCCTCGTCCCCTGCCCGGCCGCCCGTCCCGCCCGGGACCGGCCCGGTCGCCGCCAGCGACCGGCGCAGGGACGTGCGGGCCCGGTGCAGCCGCGACTTCATCGCGGTGTCGCTCAGGCCGAGCGTGCGGGCGACGGACCTGCCGGGGAGGCCCTGGACGTCGCGCATGATCAGGACCTGCCGCTGCTCCCGCGGCAGCGCGGCGACCGCCGCCGCGATCCGCTCCACCTCCAGACGGTGCAGCACCGCCTCCTCCGCGGAGGGTCCCGCGGGTGCCGCGGCCCCCTCCCCGTCCGGCGGCGGCTCGCCGGTCCGCGAGACCAGCAGGCGCACCTGCCGCAGGCACTCGTTGCGCACGATCCGGAACATCCAGGAGGCGAGCGCGCCGGTGGCACGCAGGCTGCCGATCTTCCGGTAGAGGACGATCAGCGCCTCCTGCGCCGCGTCCTCCGCGTCCTGCGGCGTGGCGCACAACGACAGGGCGAACTTGCGCACATGGGGCTGCGACTCCAGGACGACGGTGGTCAGCGACGTGAGGTCGCCGTCCTGGGCCGCCCTGATCAGCCCCTCGTCGGGCCAGGTGTGGCGTCGGTTCATCCGCTTCCCGCCTCCCGGGGGTCCCGCCCGCCGCGGCCGTTCAGCCCCGGCTCCTGAACCGCCGCGTCAGGTGCCATCCGCACGCCGCCACGAGCAGGGCGCCGACCACGATCAGTGCCGTGACCATCATGAGTGTCTCCTCCGGTTCCACCGGCCCGTTCGGCCGGTACACGGATAGGAGACGGGACGGGCCACAAAGGATTCGGTCTCCGGCCGACCTTCCTCGGCCGGTCTCCGGGGCCGCCGCCCGCGGCCCCCGCCGGCCCGCCCCCGCCGATCCTCCGGCCCCCGCCGGACGCGACGGGTCAGGAAGGCGGCAGCGGCCGGCCGTCGGCCTCGTCGCCGGGGGTGACGCTCTCGCCCTCGGCCCTCTCCGGGGCCTCCGCCAGGTGGTCGTACGTGCCGGTGAGCCGGAGCAGCCGGTCCAGGAACGGCGGCCGGTGCTCCAGGTGGAGGCGCACCCCGGCGGCCGTGGTCTCCCGGTGCAGGGCGAGGAGCGCCGAGAGCCCCATCGAGTCGCACAGGGTCATCCCGGCGCAGTCGAGGCGCACGTCCGCGGGATGTGGGGCCGACGACAGGTGGGCGCGGGCGGTGTCCAGGAGTTCGTCGGCGGAGTCCCAGGCGAGGTCGCCGACGAGCACGACGTCGAGGACGCCGTCGGCGCCGGTGGCCGTCGTGAACGCGAAGGTGTCGTGGGGAGAGGTCGTCATGCGGGGATTCCGGGGGTCGGCGGCGAGGGGATGCGGGTCAGGGCTCTTTGCCCGGCGGCGAGGTGGGCCCGCGCGCGGGGGAAGTCGCGCTGCGCCTCGGCGAGGAGGTCGAGCGCGACGAGCAGGGCCCCGACGGGGACGCCGCGGGCCCCGAGGACGCCCGCGGTCCAGGACAGGAAGCCGACGAAGAGCTCCGCGTCGTCGGTGTAGAGGGAGGCCGCGAGGAAGTCGACGATGTGCGCGATGTCCTCGGCGGTCCGCTCCCGCTGCTGCGCGGTGTACGCGGCCATGGCCGGCACCCTCTCGTCCAGTCCGGCGAGGACGTCGCGCGTGAGCTGGACCCGGGTGCGGGTCACGAGGGTGTACTCCTGGTCGAGCAGGTGGGGAAGGCCCTCGTCGAGGAGGGCCGGGGTGTCGGTCGGGCGGAACAGGCCGACGGCGAGGAGGTCCGCGGCGGCGCGGGCGTCCGGGGCCCATCCGTCGGCGCCGAGCAGCCGCGCGTATCTGCCGTCGGGCCCGAAGGCGGCGCCGCCGACGAGGACGGGCAGTCCGACGGCCTGGACGGCGGTGATGGCGGCGTGGGCCGTCGGAAGGCGGACCGGCAGGGACGAGGAGAGCGCGACGGTGTCGCTGCCGTTCTGGTGGAGATGGGCGATGAGGTGCGGGGTGGGGACCTGCGCCCCGAGGTAGTCGACGGTGAAGCCCCGGCCGCGCAGGACCTCGGCGAGCAGGCGCGCGGGGAGCGCGTGCCACTCGCCGTCGACGCAGGCGACGGTGACGCGTCCCCGGGACGGGCCGTCCGCGGGGCGGGGGGCGGGGACCCGGTGGGCGAGGGCGCCGATGACGCGGTCCTGGATCGCCGTCACGGCGTGCTCCTGGGCGACCGTGAGCCGGCCGGCGGCCCACTCCCGGCCGACCCTGGCCTGGACGGGGCCGATCACGTCGAGGAGGACGTCCTCCAGCGGGACGCCGGCGTCGCAGGCGGCGAACACCGTCGCGGCGGCCGCGTGCTCGTCCCTGGCGTCGAGGGCCGCCCAGAGCCGCTCGCGGATGCCGGCGAGGGTGTCGGGGAGGGGCGCCGGCGGGGTGGTGTGCGTGGTCATGCGGTGTACCTGCCCCGGGTGTGACCGTCCACCGCCGTCAGATGGGTGGAGTGCGGTGCGGTGATCGCGACGACGGCCATGTCGTCGTGGGGGCCGCTGCCGACCCAGTCGCCGGCGAGCATCTGCATGCGTTCGACGACCGCCTCGGCCGGGAAGCCGACGCACTCCGCCAGCGCGGCCCTGAGCCGTTCCTCGCCGTACATGGCCGATCCGAGCGGTCCGCCGCGGGCCTCGGTGATCCCGTCCGTGTAGAGCAGGCAGGTCTCCCCGGGGGCCAGGTGCACCGTCGCGGACCGGGAGGTGACCTCGGGGAGCGCGCCGACGAGGGTGCCGCGCGTGTCCGCCTCCTCCACCTCGCCGGTGGTGCGCAGGATGAGGGGGATGGGGTGGCCGGCGCTGGTCAGCCGGATCCGTACCCGCGAGCCCGAGCGGCTGACCGAGGCCAGCACCAGGGTGGCGAAGCGGGTGTGGCGGGTCGTCAGGAGGGCGCCGTTGAGCAGACCGAGGACGTTCTGGTGGTCGCCGGCGAGGGGCAGCAGGGCGTGGAGCGTGCTGCGGATGCGGCCCGTGAGCACGGCGGCGTCCAGCCCCTTGCCGCAGACGTCCCCGAGGACGGCGAGCGACTCCTGCCCGGCGTCGGCCCCGGGGTGGACGTCGTAGAAGTCACCGCCGATCCGGTCGGTGTCCTGGGAGGTGCGGTAGCCGCCCGCGAAGTCCACGCCGTGGACGTGGTGGAGCTGCGGCGGGAGGAGTTCGGCGATGAGCGCGCGGGTGACGCGGGCCTGTTCGGCGTAGAGGCGGGCGGCCGAGAGCGCGGCGCCGGCGCGGGCGGCGAAGAGCCGGGCGAAGAGCTCCTCGGAGGCGTCGAAGGCCGCCTGGCCGTCGCGCCGCAGCAGGATCAGGACGCCGGCGGGTACGCCGTGGCCGGGCAGCGGGGTGACGGCGACGGAGCCGGGGGCTCCCTCGAAGTCCTCGGGCACCGCCCAGTCCGGAAGTTCGGCCGGGTCGATCCACCGCGAGGGCACCGGCGGGAATCCCTGGAGGGCCTCGGCGAGGCCGGGCACCGCGGTGGGGTCCATCGCCACGTGGCGTCTGCTGACCCGCTCGCCCACCGCGGTGACCAGGGGGTAGCGGTTGCGCACGGCGGGCGCGATGACGAGCGCCGCGTCGGCGAGGTGGGCGGCCGCGAGCTGCGCGGCCTTCTCCAGGCACCGGTCCGGGTTGAGGGAGGCCAGCAGCTGGGTGGACGCCTCCGCGAGGAGCGCGGTGCGTTCCTGCTCGCTGCGCAGGGCGCGTTCGGCGGCGACGAGGTCGGAGTCGTCGACCAGCCACCAGGCGACGTCGCCGTGGTCGGCGAAGGTGGGGTGGGCACGCAGGCGCCGGCCCTCGTGGCTGCCTCGGGCGGCGGGACGTTTCGCCGCCGCCGGGGAGGTGTCGGCGGGGCGCGCGCCGGGAAGCGATGGGCGGGCCAGTCGCCGGTGCGCGTCGGCGAGCCAGGTGGGGGCGACCTCGTCGAGCCACGATCCGACGACCATGTCGGGGAAGAGGTCGGCCGCGGCGTCGTTGAACTCCACGACTCCGCCCTCCCGGTCGGCGACCACCGCCGGGTGGGGCGCGCGGAGCCAGGAGGTGCCCACGGCCGCGGGCGCACCCCGCGACCGGCCGGACTGGGGTTCGAAAACAGTCATACGCGGGGCCCGCTACGACCGGCCCGCCACCTTCCGTCTCGACGACAGCTCGTCCGTCCACCTTTCCTCAGATGCCGTCCCCGCAGCAAGCGAGGCCCCCCTTTCGGGACCTCGGGGGGACTCGAACAGGCCATACCCCCACGTTCCCGGCACAGGGGCTTCACCGAACGGTCACGTCTCACGGCGTGTCGGGGTCGCCTCCGGTGGCGGTGAGGACGAGCACCGCCCGGTCGTCGTCGATGTCCTGACCGCCCGTGAAGGAGTGCACGGCGCCGGTGACCGCGTCGATCACGCGCCGGGCGGCCGGGCGGGGGCCGGCGCGGGCCACGGCCTCGGCGAGGCGGCGGTCGCCGAACTGCTCGCCGGTGGCGTCGCGGGCCTCGGTGATGCCGTCGGTGTGCAGGAGCAGGCTCTCGTGCGGGGCGAGGCGGAGGGAGTGGGTGACGACGTCGGTCCCGGGGGAGATGCCGAGGAGCGAGCCGGGGATGTCGAGGGCGTGCGCGGCGCCGCCGGAGTCGAGGTGGAGCGGCAGGGTGTGACCGGCCCGCACCAGTTCGACGTCCAGCCCGTGGGCGGTGGGGGTGAGCCGGCCGTAGACGAGGGTGACGAAGCCGGTCCCGTGGCTGCCGGGCCGGTTGACCAGGGCCCGGTTGACGGCGGCGACGACCGCCCCGGGATCGGGCAGCAGCGCGGCGACGGCCCGCGCGGTGTGACGGACGAGGGCGGTGGTGGTGGCGGCGATGGCGCCGCGGCCGCACACGTCACCGAGCAGGAACGCCCAGCGGCCATCCTCCAGGGGGAAGACGTCGTAGAAGTCGCCGCCGATGTCGAGCCCTTCGCCGGCGGGGTGGTAGTAGGTGGCGACGTCGGCGCCGGGCACGTCCGGCAGTTCCGGCATGAGCAGGCCGGCCTGGAGGTCGCGCGCGAGGGCGACGCGGTGGGTGTACTGGCGGGCCGTGCGGGCGGCGGAGGCGGCGCGGCGGGCGAGTTCCTCGGCGAGCGCCACGCCGTGGCCGTCGAAGGCGTGGTCACCGGAGGACAGCAGGGTGACGGCGCCGAAGGCGGTGCCCCGGTCGAGCAGCGGGACGCACAGGTAGCCGGTGACGCCGAGGTCGTCCCAGGGTCCCGGACCGGTGGGCGGGCGACGGGCGACCTCGGCGGCGCGGGTGGCCAGGACCCGGGCCACGACGTCGTCGGCGTCGTCGTCGGCCGGGACGTGGGCGGCGAGCGCCCGCCGCAGCCGTTCGTCCGGCGCGGCGGCCGCGACGCGGCGCAGCCGTCCGTTCTCGACGACGTCGACCGCGCACAGGGGCGCCAGCCGCGGGGCGCAGGAGGCGGCCAGGCGCTCCAGGATCTGGACGGCGTCGAGGTCGACGGTGAGGGCGGTGCCGGCCGTGAGCAGGAAGGCGAGGTCCTCGCGGGCCGCCCGCTCGCGGTCCTCCGCGGCCCGGCGGGCCGTCTCGGCCTGCTGTCGCTCGACGGCGAGCGCGGCGGTGTCGGCGAAGAGGCGGGCGAGGGCGAGGTCGGCGTCGCGCGGCGCCCTCGGGGCGCGGTGGTACATCGCGAACGTCCCCAGCAGTGCGCCGTCCCGGCCGAGGACGGGGGTGGACCAGCAGGCCGCCACACCGGCCCGTTCGGCCAGGTCGCGGAAGTCGTCCCAGAGCGGGTCGGTCGCGATGTCGGTGACGATCACGGGCGTGCGGCGGTGCGCCGCGGTGCCGCAGGACCCGACGCCCTCGCCGACGGTGATGCCGTCGACGGCCTCGTTGTAGAAGTCGGGCAGGCTCGGTGCCGCGCCGTGGAAGAGGTGCCGGCCCTCGTCGTCGGCGAGCAGCACGGAGACCATGAGCTCGTCGGGGGACAGCTCCTCCATGGCGCGGGCCATGTCGTCGAGGACCTCCGTCAGGGGGGCCTGGCGGGCGATCCGCTCCAGCAGGGCCCGGTGTTCCGCGGTGAGCCGCTGGGCCTGCCTGACCTGGGTCGTCTCCACTCCGATGACCCGGACGCCGGTGACGTTGCCGCCGGTGTCGACGCGGGGCTCGTAGGTGAGGTCGAAGAACGCCTCCCTGGGGCGCGCGGCGTCGCCCAGTAACACCCGGGCGTCGCGGCCGGTGTGGGGCTTGCCCGTCCGGTAGACCCGGTCGAGGAAGCCGATCAGGCCCTGCTCGACGAGCTCGGGCATCAGCTGTCCGAGGGGGACGCCGGTGCGGGCCTCCCGGTGGCCGCCGATCGCGCTGAAGAACGCCGGGTTGGCCGACTCGACCATGTGCGCGGGGCCCGCGAGGGAGGCGAAGACGGCGGTCGACCTGCCGAAGAGCACCCTCAGGTCCTCCTCCGCCGGCCCGGTGGCGGCCGGGGCCGCGGTGTCCGGCTCTGCGGGCCCGCGGGGCAGCCGGCCCGGTACGCGCCTCATGCGTTCTCTTCCCTGTTCGGCCGGGCCGTCGCGCCGGCGCCGGTGGAGGTGCCCGCTCCCGCAGGGCCCGCGGCCAGGGCGCCGGGCACGTCGGGGTGCACGGCGAAGACCTGGTCCAGGCCCGTCAGCGAGAACAGACGGAGGACGTTGTGCGGCACGGCGGCCAGCCGCAGCTCGCGGTGGTGCGCGGTCAGCCGCTGATACAGCCTCAGCAGGGCGCTGATGCCGCTGGAGTCGCAGAATGTCAGAGCCGCGAGGTCGGCCACGACGGGTCCGTCCCCGCCACCGGGTGCCAGTTCCCGGCGTGCGGCCTCGTCGAGCTGTACGGCGCTCTCGAAGTCGATCTCCCCGCGCAGCGCGAACACCGTGCCGCGCGCCTCGTGCCTGACGACGACCGTGAACACGCTCGGCTTCCTCTTCCTCCACGTGGGGCATATGCCGGTCCGTCATTCCGTCGGAGCGACATCGACTCCCCTGTCCAGGATCACGGATCCCAATCCTCCGTTTCGCCGTCTTCCTCGACGTTTCGGCTCCGGGTTCGGGGTGACACGGGCCGTGGGCCGTCGCCGTCACCCGAAAGGAGTCCCCTCGTCCGGCACCGGGCAGGACCGGACGAGGGGGCGTCTTTCGCGGGCGGGGTGCCGGCGGCGCCGCGTCGCGCGGTCCCGCGCTCCCCGTACGCGGGGGCGGGGCCGCGCTTCGGTCTCACTGGGGCGTCTATCGGGGAAGGGGGCCGCGATGTCGGTCAGCGGCGGCGGGGAGAGGGGCACGGCCGGGGAGGGCGCGGCCGGGCTGGGACGGGACGTGGTGCTCGCGGTGGGGCTCGCGGCGGTGGTCGTGGGCGGCGCGGCCCTCTTCCTCAGGACGGCCCGGGCGGCGGGCGCGCAGATACCCCTGATACCGGTGGCACTCTTCCTGGTGCTCGGCCTCGGGGTGGCGCTGGCCCGGTGGAGCGTGGTCCCGGCCCGCGGCCGGGCGCGGCCCCGCGTCCGCGTCCGGGGGCGCCGCCGGGCGGCCCTGGCCGCGACGGCGGAGGTGCCGGTGGTGGACGGCGACGCGCTGGACCACTCCGGCGTCGATCCCGACGGGTTCGAGCACGCGGTGGCGGCGCTCTGCGCGCGGGACGGGTGCGGGGCCGTGGAGGTGGTAGGCGGCGCCGGCGACCTGGGCGCCGACGTCCTCGCGACCACCGCCGACGGCCGGCGCGTGGTGATCCAGTGCAAGCAGTACGGACCGGACCACCGCGTCGGCTCCCCGGACCTGCAGCGGTTCGGCGGCACCTGCTACACCGTCCACGACGCCGACGTCGCCGTGCTCGTGACGACCAGTTCGTTCACCGACCCGGCCCTGGAGTACGCGGCCACGTGCGGCATCCTCTGCGTGGACGGCGAGGCGCTGGACGCCTGGACCGCGTCGACGGCGCCCGCCCCTTGGGAGTCGCTTCCCGAGGAGCGGGAGAGCGTCCCCGGGTGAGGCCCCGGGGACGCGGTGAAGTGGCGTCAGACCCGGCGCCACTTCGCCTGGCCGAAGGAGAAGACACCGAAGAGCACCAGGCCCGCGGCGACGGCGATGAGCAGCCACGGCCCTGCCGGGGTCGCCGCGAACGAACGGATCGCGTCGTCCATTCCCTTGGCCTGCTGGGGGTCGTACGCGATCGCCGCCTTCAGGCCGGAGTAGCCGAGCGCACCGAAGACGAGGCCGCGTGCGAGGCCGCCCCCGACGCCGGTCACGTCCATGAGGCGGCGCTGGTAGGTCTCCATGCCTCCCCACTCCAGGCGGTCGCGGTACTTCCGCATCACCGCCCTGCCCGCTATCCACACACCGGCCGCCAGGACGCCCACGGCCACCGCCCCCACCCACCAGCGGCCGCCGGGGAGTTCGAGCAGCCGGGCGGTGACGTCCCGGCTCTGCCGGTCGGTCGAGCCCGCGCCGCTGCCCCGCTCCCCCACCGCGAAGGAGAGGACGAGGAAGGCGGACGCGGCGTAGAAGACGCAACGGCCCGCGGAGAGCGCCCGTTTGTGGGCTCTGTCGCCCTTGGGGCCCGCGGCCCCGAAGACGGCCTCCGAGAGCCGCCACACCGCCATGCCGGCGAGGCCGATGCCCAGGGCCCAGAGCAGGACCGCGCCGAACGGGGTGGCCGCGACGCGCGCCAGGGCCCCTCCGCGGTCGGCCTGTTCGCCCGTTCCCGTCAGTCCGACGCGCACGGCCAGCGCGCCGACGAACAGGTACAGCACCCCCCGTGCCGCGAATCCAGCCCGGGCACCGGCCCGAACGGCCTCTCCCCGGAACGCCTTGGCCCCAGCGGCCGTGTGCACCCTCGCAGTCGTCATGTCCGCAAGCTCCTCTCGCTCAGTGCTCCGGGTGCCCCGTCCTTCCGCGCCGAATCCGCGTTTCCACCGTTTCGAGTGGGCGCGAGCGGTGACGCGGGAGGGAGAACATCCCGCGTTCGACCGAGGAGGACCGATGGACAGCTGGCGCGAGGCAGCGGCCTGCCAGGACGCCGACCCCGATCTCTTCTTCCCCGTGGGGAGCGGCGCTCCGGCGCTCGCCCAGGCCGAGGAGGCGAAGAAGGTCTGCCGGCACTGCCCGGTGCGCGAGCAATGCCTGCGCTGGGCCATGGACGACTCCCGTCAGGTGACGGGCGTGTGGGGCGGCCTGACGGAGAACGAGCGCGCCTCCCTGCGCCGGCGGCTGCGCCGCGGGGCGGACGGGCGGCGGTGAGGGCGGAGCGGGCGGGGCCGCTACGCCGGTTCCGCCCGGCCCTCGCCGGGCTCCGCCGGCTCCTGTCCGGCGTCCGCCGGTGCGAGCGCGATCCGGGCCCGGACCCGCTTGCCGGCGGGGTGCGGCTCGACGGTGACGCTCTCGCAGACGGCGATGACGATCTCGACGCCGTGCTGGCCGATCCGGCGCGGGTCGTGCCCGCGGGGGACGGGGGCGGCGGTCGCGCCGTCGATCACGGAGATGTCCAGGTGGTCGGGGCCCAGCTCCAGCAGCAGCCGGAAGGGGCCGGGCGCGTGCCGGACGGCGTTGGTCACCAGCTCGCTGACCACCAGTTTCGCCAGGTCGACGTGGTCCCGCGGCACCGGCGCCGACCGGGCGCCGGGGGCGGCGAGGAAGTCGCCGGCGAAGCGGCGGGCCGCCGCGATCGCGCCCGCGTCGGCTCCGTCGTAGGAGGCGCTCGCGGACAGCGTGGGCTCCGTAGCGGCACGCTCCGCGGTGATGGCGTCCGTCATCGCCCCGTTCCCCTTTCACACGGCTTTCCGGGCGCACTGGGCGCCTCGTATTCCGCCCTTCCCCCCTTTGCGGTTTCCACACCGCTTACACCGGGAATCACGGGCGTCACCGCTCGGTCGGCCGCCCCGTCAGCGGGCGGGGAGCCCGGGGGAGGTCCGGCCCGGCCGGGTCCCGCGGGGCGCCCTGTCCCGGGGCCGAGCGACCCCGCCAGTCGAGACAGAGGACGAGGACGGCGTCCGGTGCGCCGCGGGACGTCCCGCCCAGGGCCCGCACCACGGCCCGCGGGGCGTCGGCGCAGCTCAGGCCGCGGGTCAGGGCCACCGCGCGCGCGACGGGTCCGTCCGCCGACTCGTCGGGACCGCCGGGGGCCGGTTCGGGTTCCCCACGGACGCGGGCGACGAAGACGAGCCGGTCGCCGGGGTGCACCCGCAGGCGCTGGGTGACGTACACCGTGTCCTCGAACATGCCGAGCGGGAGCTGGCGGTCCAATTCGAGGCGCCGGGTCTCCGGCCCCCGCAGCAGCCAGACGGTCGGCGAGCCGGCGTCGACCACCTCGGTCCTGCCGGTGTCGAGGTCGAAGTCGAGCAGCAGGGCGGGGAGCGGGCTCTTCCCCCGGTACTGGCCGTAGAGCGCCTGGTCGGTGAGGCTGGCCTGCCCCACGAGGTCGAGTCCGGCCCGCCGTGCGTTGCGGATGGCGTTGAGGGCGAGGGTGCTCACCAGGGCGGAGGGCGTGCCCGGTCCGGTGCCGTTGGCGACGACGAGCTGGAGCCCGTCCTCGGTCAGGCTCCAGTCGAGGACGTGGCCGCCCGACACGTAGGCGGGCTCCCAGTGGGCGTGCAGATCGAATTCCGGACCGGTGCAGGCCCGGCCGGGGAGCGCGTCCCACTGCATCTCGCCGGCGACGGTGAGGGCCTCCGTCCGGCGGGTGGAACGGTAGAGGTCGGTGTGGCGGTCGGCGACCTGGAGGGCGTGTCCGAGCATCTCGGCTGCGGCGGCGAGGCCCTCCGCCGACTCTCCGGTCGCCCGGTCGGCGGGCAGGGCGACCACCAGCACGCCGAACCGGTCGCCGCGGACCGTGACCGGAAGGTACGCGGTCCCCGTGGGCCCGTCATCGCGGAAAAGATATGGTTGCTGGGTGCGGAGGACGCGATCGGCGGGTCCCGCGCCCGTGGGTCCGTGCCGTACCCCGGCCGGGTTCTGGACCGGCTCGACGGGGCGCAGGCAGGTCAGCCCGTAGTCGAGGAGCAGCAGGTCGGCCGAGGTCGCGGCGAACCGCCGCGCGAGATGGACTCGGAGGGAGTCCAGGAGGAGGTGTGGTGGCGCCCCGCGCAGTGCGCCTTCCACTGTCACGTGTCGGTCCACCGAATCCGTACCGCCTTCTGGAGAGTTGTGAGATGACCGGTCCGTCGGAGAGCCGACGTCCTCGGTCCCGGACGCCCGAGGAGTGTCGGCAGGCATGAACACCAACCCCGACCCGGCCCGGCGGGAGGCGCAGCAGGCGACGCAGGGCGCCCGCGAGCTCATCGAGCTCCTGGAGGTGCTGTGGGAGCGCGGCCGGGACATGGTGTCGTCGACACCGGTGTCGGCGTCACAGCTGCGCGTGCTCTACAGCCTGGACCGCGACGAGGGCATGAGCCTGCGGACCCTGGGCGGGCTGCTCGGGTCCGCGCCGCCGTCGGTGAGCCGGATGTGCGACCGACTGGAGGCGCTGGGGTTCGTCCAGCGGCTGCCGAGTCCCGTCAGCCGGCGGCAGCTGGAGCTGCACCTGACGGTCCACGGCAAGGCGTACCTCCGGGACCTGCGGGCCCAGCGCGAGGAGGCCCTGCTCGCGGTCATCGCCGGTATGTCGGCCGCGAGCCGCAAGGCACTTCTGCGGGGGCTCGCCGGGTTCCAGGACGCCCTGGAGGAGGGCGGCGGGACGACGGCCTCGTCACGCCCGGACACGCCGCTGAAGGACGTCAGTTCGGCCTGATCCCCGGGCGCCCTCGGCGTGGGCCGGCGGTACACCCATGTCCCCCTCTGGTCATCCTCGTGGCGTGCGCACCCGACCGTCCGTCAGGTGTTGCCACAAGGATACAGTTGTCACACGGCAACTGTTGACGGGGTCCCGATCCAGTCGAGACAGACCACCAAGGCGTCGTCCTCCAGCGGCGACTCGCCGTGGTACGCGGCGAGTTCGCGCAGGACCGCCTGCGGCACATGGGTGGGCGGGAGCAGCCGGGTGCCGCTCAGCGCCCGGGCCAGCGCCCGCTCCCCGTAGCTCTCCCCGGCCGGCGAGGAGGCGCCGTACACCCCGTCGCTGCCGAACAGCAGCCGGTCCCCCGGGAGCACGGTGAAGCGCTCGGTCGTGTAGACGGTCTCCTCGAACATGCCGAGGGGCAGCTGGGCGTCGAAGGTGACGGACTCGACGGAGCGGCCGCGCAGCCGCCACATCCGCGGCGAGCCGGCGTCCACCGCCTCCACCTCGCCCGTCGCGAGGTCGAAGGAGAGCAGCAGCACCGACACGTAGGTGGCGCCCCGGTACTGCGCGTAGACGGCCTGGTCGGCCAGGGCCGCCTGGTCCGCGAGGCCGAGTCCGGCCCGCCGTGCGTTGCGGAGGGCGCTGATCGCGAGGTTCGACAGCAGCGCGGCCTCGATGCCCTCGCCCATGCCGTTGGTGACGGTCAGGGTCAGCCGCCCCTCGGAGACCGACCAGTCGTAGTTGTCGCCGAAGATCGCGTACGCCGGCTCCAGATGGGCGCCCAGGGCGAACTCGGGACGGATGCACGCGCGCCCGGGAAGCAGCTGCCACTGCATCTCCGCCGCGAGGGTCAGCCGGGCCGCCCGCCGCGCCAGGACGTACAGGTCGGTGTCGCGCTCCGCCACCAGGATCTCGTGCCCGAGCGCCTCGCAGAGCTGCCCCAGGGCGGGAAGCAGCGGTCCCGCGTCGGTCTCCGGCGGCAGGTCGGCCGACAGGACGCCGAGCCGGTCCCCGCGCACGGTGACGGGCAGGTGGACGCGGACCGCTTCGGCGTCACGCGTGACGTACGGCTCCTGGGACCCGAAGGCGCGCCCCTGCGGACTGTCGTGGATCGGGACCGACGGCGTCGCACCGGCCCTCCGCTCGACCAGCTGGAGCGTCCGCAGCCCGTAGTCCGCCAGGCGCAGCTCCACCCGCCGGGCGTCGCACTGCTCCCGCAGCGCGTCCTCCACGACGCCCACCAGCAGGTGCGGCGCCGCCTTGCGGAGTGCCTGCTCGACGGCTGCGATCTCGTGCACGTTCTTCCCGTTTCCTTCCTCTGCGGGCGCGGCCCCGCTCCCCGGGACCGCGCCGGTCTCACGGCTATCTCGCGCCCGCGGCGGCCAGTGCCTCGGCCACGCCGTCGTGCGGCGGAATGGTCATGGTGACCCCGGTGATCTCCAGGATGCGCCGCACCGCCGGGGTCGGCGCGGTGAGGTACAGGTCCCCGTCGGCCGCCCGGGCCTTGTGGACCACCCTGATCAGGACGTTCAGGCCGGAGGAGTCCATGAACTCCAGCGCGGACAGGTCCAGGACGAGGTGCCGCCTGCCCTCCCCCAGCTGCTCCGTCAGGTGCTCGTGGAGGCGACCGGCGGTCTCCATGTCCAGCTCGCCGCGGAGGGACACCACCGCCGTGCCGGCGTCACGGATCTCCACGTCGACATCCAGGTTCGCTTCTCGCTCGGTCATGTTCCCTGCTTTCCACTGTGAAGGACGGTCGGTCGGACGGGCGGGGGCGGTCAGGTCACCCGGACACCGACCAGACACGTGTCGTCGTCGGTGTCCGACTTGCTGCGCGACAGCAGCAGGTCCAGTCGGCGTTCGAGGCTGTCGGCGGGCATCCGTGCGACCGCCAGCAGCTGGGTGACCGAGTCGTGGACGGAGGTGTCCCGCCGTTCGACGAGTCCGTCGGTGTACAGCAGGACGGTGTCGTCGGGTTCGAGCCGCACCTCCGCCTCCTCGTACTCCGTCTCGGCCAGCGCCCCCAGCAGCAGCCCTCCGAGGAGCGGCTGGTCCGCCGCCTCGCCGCCCCGCACGAGAACGGGGGGCAGATGTCCCGCCCGGGCCCAGCGCAGGGTACGGCTCTCGGGGTCGAAGATCCCACAGACCGCGGTGGCGGTCACGTGCGCCGTGAGGTGGTGGGCCACGCTGTTCAGCCAGGCCAGCAGCTGGCCCGGACCCGCGCCGGTGACGGCGAGGCCGCGCAGGGCGTTGCGCAGGACGACCATGCCGGTGGCGGCCTCGATGCCGTGTCCCGCCACGTCGCCGACGCACAGCAGCACCTTCTTGGACGGCAGCACGACCGTGTCGTACCAGTCGCCGCCGACCATGGACTCCGACTCCGCCGGGCGGTAGCGCACGGCGACGTCGAGGCCCGGCGCGTCCAGCGGCGGTTTGACCGGCGGCATGATGGCGTGCTGGAGCTGGAGGGTGAGCCGGTTGCGCTCCGCCGCCTCCTCCTCCGTGGCGGCCAGCCGGTCGCGGGTGGCCGTCAGGGCGACCTCCGTCCAGTGCTGCGCGGAGATGTCCTGGTAGGCGCCGCGGACGGCGAGCAGCCGGGCGTCCGGGCCCACCGCCGGTTCGGCGATCACCCGGATGTGCCGCGTGACCCCGTCCCGGCGGAGCAGGCGGAAGGCCGTGGAACCGGCCCGGCGGTGCCGCAGCACCGACTGGAGGAAGCTCCCGATGGTGTCCGCGTCGTCCGGGTGGGCGTGGGCCGCGAGGTCGCGCAGGGCGACCGGCGGCTCGGTCGACGGCCTGCCGAAGAGGTCGAAGAGCTGCCCGTTCCAGGTGATCTCGCCGTCCAGGACCGACTCCTCGAAGGCACCCACGCGGCCGAGCCGCTGCGCGTGCTGGAGGAGGCTCGCCAGCCGGGCCGACTCGTCCTCGACCCGCCAGATGAGCAGGACGCTCTCCCCGTGCCGGCTGATGCTGATGTCCGCCGGGGCGGAGAGCGGCACCTGGTCCACGAGGGCGGTCAGCCGGGCCCGGCGGGCACGGAAGGGCTCCCCCGTGGCGTAGACGCGCTCGATCCGGTCGAAGAGCTCGTGCTCGCCGGCGGTGGCGGGGTACGCCTCCAGGAGCAGCGCGCCCTCCACGGCGCTCCGGGTCCGCCCCGCGGGGTCCTGGAAGTGGGCGTTGGCGTGCCGGATGCGGAAGTCGGCGAGCCGCCCCTGCTCGTCCAGGTACGGGGTCAGCACGAGGGCGGGGTCGTAGAGTCCGTCGGCCAGCTCGGCCAGTTCCAGCGCCCGGTCCTCGCCCGGCACGAGGGGCCGGGCCGGGACGGCCGGCCCGGCATGGGCCTCCAGGGTGTGCGCGCAGAGTTCGGCGAGGGCCTCGATCTGCCGCTCCACGGCCTGGGGCTGGGGTTCCAGCGGGCGGTCCCAGCAGATCTCCAGGACGCCCTGGATCCGGCCGCCGGTGCCGGCGGGGACGACGACGCGGCCGCCGTCAGGGTGGCGCGCCCTCCCGATCGAGGGAATCGCGGCGGCGGCGAGACCCGGCAGCCAGACCGTGCTGCGGGCCGCGAGGGCCTGGCGGGCCGCGGTGGCCACGCCCGGCGGGACGTAGTGCCAGCGGGCCGCCTCGTCCGGGCCGAAGCCGGCGTGCCCGCGCAGGGTCAGGGAGCCGTCCGCCCCGGTCGTCCAGATCGCCACGGCGACCGCGCCCAGGGGCGCGAGGGCGTGCCCCAGGAGCGACTCGGCGACGGCCTGGGTGTCGTCGGCGCTGAGCGCCGCGCTCTCGGCCGTCCGCAGCCGCACGGCCACGGAGGCCCCCGGGCCGGGGTCGCCGGGCTCGCCCGCCGCGGTCCGGACGAACGCGCCGGCGACCTCGGCGACCTGGTCGTGGGCCGCCTGGTTGATGATGTCGGCGGCCAGCTCCAGCTGGGTGAGCCCGGCCCGGTCGGCGAGCTCGGCCAGCTGCCGGGCGGCCTGGGCGGGGCCGCACCCCAGGCGCTCGATCATGACGCCCTTGGCCAGTTCGACCAGGGCGCGGCCCTCGGCGGCCGCGTGCGCCGCGCGCACCTCGCCGCGCAGCCGTTCCACGGTGGCGGCCAGCCGGCCGACCGTACGGCGGTCGTCCGACGACGGTTCGGCGCCGTCCGGGACGGCGGGGCCGGGGACGCCGGCCACGAGGACCTGCGCCGCCGGGGCGTCCTCTCCTCGGGGGCCGGAGGACGGGTCGTCGTTCCCTAGGTGGGGGGCACTCACGTCGACGGCTCCTCGGTGGGGGTGGCCGCGGGGCAGCCGGGGGGATGGGGGCGGGGGGCGCCGGGGCGGCGCGGCACCCGTGCGCGGGTGCCGTGCGGGCCGACCGGGTCGGACACGGCGCTACCCCTCGTTCAGCCAGCGGCCGACGCACGCGATCAGCTCGTCGGCGTCGACGGGCTTGGTCACGTAGTCGCTGGCGCCCGAGGCCAGGCTCTTCTCCCGGTCGCCCGGCATGGCCTTGGCCGTGACCGCGATGACGGGGAGCTCCGCGTACTGCGGCATCTCCCTGATCCGGGCGGTCGCGGTGTAGCCGTCCATCTCCGGCATCATCACGTCCATCAGGACCAGGTCGACGGCCGGGTTCTCCAGGAGCGTCCCGATCCCCTTCCGGCCGTTCTCCGCGTGCAGCACGGTGATGCCGTGCAGTTCGAGGATGCCGCTGAGCGCGTACAGGTTACGGGCGTCGTCGTCGACGACGAGCACCGTCCGGCCGTGCAGGGTGGTGTCGATGGTCTGCGGCGCCGGGGCCCGGTGGTCCCCCCGGACCAGGGGCACGACGTCGCCGGGCTGCTCCGCCGACAGGTGCAGGGCGATCCGCTCGCGCAGTTCGTCGAGGCTGGAGAGCAGCTCCAGCGGACGCCGCCGGGCCAGGTCCTGGAGGGCGCGCTCCTGTTCGGCGACGAGCCGGCGGTTGTTGTGGGCGAGGACGGGGACGGTCCGCAGGGCCTCGTCGCCGTCCATGGCGTCGAGGAAGCGCAGGGCGTCCCCGTCGGCCATGTCGACGTCGAGGACGACGCAGTGGAACGGCTGCGTCGCCAGGGCGGCGGCCGCCTCGTCGGGCCCGACGACCGCGATCAGCTCGATGTCCCGGTCGGCGTGGCCGCGGTCGGCGGCGAGCTCCGTGACCGCGTTCTCGGCGACCAGTGCCAGGAGGCCGCGCAGCCGCTCCTCGATCACCAGGAGCCGCCTGGTCGGCCGGGCGGCCGGCGTCACCGTGATCACGGCGGGGGTGCGGTCGGGCACCGCGACCACCAGGTCCCCGGCGGCCTCGCCCGCGGGGGCGGGGAGGGCGGGCTGCTCGGTGAAGTCGGTGCGGTTGACGGGCAGGTAGAGGGTGAAGGTGCTGCCCTCGCCGGGCGTGCTGGCGACCGTCAGGGACCCGCCGAGCAGGTAGGCGATCTCACGGCTGATGGACAGGCCGAGACCGGTGCCGCCGTACTTCCGGTTGGTGGTGCCGTCCGCCTGCTGGAAGGCGCCGAAGATGGCCTCCAGGTTCTCGGGGGCGATGCCGATGCCGGTGTCGATGACGCGGAAGGCGACGACCGGTCCGGCGCGGTGCACGGTCGCGGGGAGTTCGTCCTCGGCGACCGGTTCGATGCGCAGTTCCACGCTGCCGTGCTCGGTGAACTTGACGGCGTTGGACAGCAGGTTGCGCAGCACCTGCCGGAGCCGCGAGTCGTCGGTGACCAGGTCCACGGGGACGCCGGCGGCGGTGGAGACGGTGAACGCCAGGCTCTTCTGCGAGGTGAGGGGGCGGAAGGTGGCCTCGACGTAGTCGAGGAGCCGGCGCAGCGCCACGCGCTCCGGGTTGAGGTCCATCTTGCCGGCCTCGACCTTGGACAGGTCGAGGATGTCGTTGATCAGCTGGAGGAGGTCCGATCCGGCCGAGTGGATGATGCCGGCGTACTCCACCTGCTTGGCCGTGAGGTTGCGGGTGGGGTTCTGGGCGAGCAGCTGGGCCAGGATGAGGAGGCTGTTGAGCGGGGTGCGCAGTTCGTGGCTCATGTTCGCCAGGAACTCGGACTTGTACTTCGAGGCCAGCGCGAGCTGCTGGGCCCGGTCCTCGAGTTCCTGCCGGGCCTGCTCGATCTGCAGGTTCTTGGCCTCGATGTCGCGGTTCTGCGAGGCGAGCAGGGCGGCCTTCTCCTCCAGTTCGGCGTTGGAGCGCTGGAGTTCGTCCTGCTGGACCTGGAGCTCCTCGGTGCGCGAGCGGAGTTCGCCGGCCAGCCGCTGGGACTCGTCGAGCAGTTCGTCGGTCCGGGCGTTGGCGACGATGGTGCTGACGTTGACGCCGACCGTCTCCATGAGCTGCTCCAGGAAGTCCCGGTGCACGGAGGTGAAGGGGCCGAAGGACATCAGCTCGATGACGCCGAGCACCTGGTCCTCGACCACGATCGGCAGCACCACGAGGCTGCCGCGGGCCGTCTCGCCCAGGCCCGAGGAGATGGTCACGTAGTCGGCGGGGACGTTCTCGGCGGCGATCGTACGGAGGCTGCGGGCGGCCTGGCCGACGAGCGACTCGCCCAGCCGGAAGCGGTCGCGGCCCTGGTCCCCGGCGGGCCGGCCGTAGGACCCGACGAGCCCCAGCTCGACGCCGTCCGCACCCTCCTCGGCCAGGTAGAAGGCGCCGTACTGGGCGGAGACGAGCGGGGTCAGCTCGTCCATGACGAGCTCGGCGACGACGGCGAGGTCCCGGTGCCCCTGCATGAGGGCGGAGATCCGGGCCAGGCTGGACTTCAGCCAGTCCTGCTCCTGGTTGGCGCGCGTCGTCTCGCGGAGCGAGCCGACCATCGCGTTGATGTTGTCCTTGAGCTCGGCCACCTCGCCCGAGGCCTCGACGGTGATCGAGCGGGTCAGGTCGCCCTCGGCGACCGCGCTGGCGACCTCGGCGATGGCGCGGACCTGGCGGGTCAGGTTGCCGGCGAGCTCGTTGACGTTCTCGGTCAGCCGCTTCCAGGTGCCGGAGACGCCCTCGACCTCCGCCTGGCCGCCGAGCCGGCCCTCGCTGCCGACCTCGCGGGCGACGCGGGTGACCTCGGCGGCGAAGGAGGACAGCTGGTCGACCATCGTGTTGATGGTCGTCTTCAGCTCCAGGATCTCGCCGCGGGCGTCGACGTCGATCTTCTTCGACAGGTCGCCGTTGGCGACGGCGGTGGTGACCTGGGCGATGTTGCGCACCTGGCCGGTCAGATTGTTCGCCATCGAGTTGACGTTGTCGGTGAGGTCCTTCCAGGTCCCCGCCACGTTCGGCACCCTCGCCTGGCCGCCGAGCCGGCCCTCGGTGCCGACCTCGCGGGCGACGCGCGTCACCTCGTCGGCGAAGGCCGACAGGGTGTCCACCATGGTGTTGATGGTGTCGGCGAGCGCGGCGACCTCGCCCTTCGCCTCCACGGTGATCCGGCGGGAGAGGTCGCCGCGCGCGACGGCGGTGGCGACCTGCGCGATCGAACGGACCTGCCCGGTGAGGTTGGACGCCATCACGTTGACGTTGTCGGTGAGGTCCTTCCAGGTGCCCGAGGCGCCCCGGACGGTGGCCTGGCCGCCCAGGTTGCCCTCGGTGCCGACCTCGCGGGCGACGCGCGTCACCTCGTCGGCGAAGGCGGAGAGCTGGTCGACCATCGTGTTGATGGTCGTCTTCAGCTCCAGGATCTCGCCCCGGGCGTCGACGTCGACCTTCTTCGACAGGTCGCCGGTGGCGACCGCGGTGGCCACGTGCGCGATCGCCCGGACCTGCGCGGTGAGGTTGCCGGCCATGGAGTTGACGGAGTCGGTCAGGTCGCGCCAGGTGCCGGAGACGCCCTTCACGTCGGCCTGGCCGCCGAGGATGCCCTCGGTGCCCACGTCGCGGGCCATGCGCGTGACCTCGTCGGCGAACGACGACAGCTGGTCGACCATCGTGTTGATGGTGTTCTTCAGTTCCAGGATCTCGCCGCGGGCGTCCACGTCGATCTTCTGGGACAGGTCGCCCTTGGCGACCGCCGTGGCCACCTGGGCGATGTCACGGACCTGGGTGGTGAGGTTGCCTGCCATGGCGTTGACCGAGTCGGTCAGGTCCGCCCAGGTGCCGGAGACCCCCGGCACCACGGCCTGACCGCCGAGGGTCCCCTCGGTGCCCACCTCGCGGGCGACCCGGGTCACCTCGGAGGTGAAGAGGGAGAGCTGGTCCACCATGCCGTTGAACACGGTGGAGATCTCGCCCATCAGCCCGCCCGCCTCGTCGGGCAGACGCGTGCCGAAATCACCGTCCCGCACGGCCGTCAGACCGGCGAGGAGCTGCCGGAGCTCGGGTTCGCCCACCGCGGCAGGACCCGGCCGTCCCACGCCGGCCGAGCCCTTGATCGTCGTCTCAGACATGCCCCATCCTTCTTCGCCCGTCGGGCGTCCGCTCACGTGCCGTACGGCCGCGGTCACGTGCCGGAATCGTCGGCCGTTGCTCACGACCGCGACCTCAACCGTTGCCGCACGGCAATCATGACGACAGTACCCCGCCGTGATCCACGCGAGGAGAGCGGAGCGGGACCGTGCGTCCGGAAAACGTTGCCACACCGGGCCAGGAGAACCGCGATCTCCTCCGCATGGAACGCCCGGGCCCGGGTACACGCCGCTCGAACCGGGCGGTCGCGCCCCCAGATGACGAGGGAGTCCCCATGTTGATGGCCCACCCCGCGGTGCTGCGCAATCTCGTCGAACAGTACGAGACGCTGCGGGTGCTCCACGCCGAGAACGGGACCGCCGAGGTGCGGCAGCGCATGGACGACGTCGCCTACACGCTCTGTGTCTCCACCGGTACGCGTGACGTCGACGCGGCCCTGATAGCGGCTCGGCACGGACTGCCCGGCGCCCGTCCGGAGGACGACTCGGTCCTCACCGCCTGAGCCCCTCCCGAGCCCGGCACGGCCGCCTTCCCCCCAGGGCCGTGCCGGGCTCGCGCGTGCCCGGGGGCACCCGTCGCACCCGTCCCCTCGCCGGCCTCGCGCCGCCCGGAGGGCGGCACCGGCGCGTGCGGCGCCTCCGGGAGGCGACGGTGAAGAGCGGCGTACGCGTCACGGCCGCCGGGCATGCGGCCGGCCCGGGACGGGGCCTGTGCTCCGTCCCGGGCCGTCGGCTGCCGGGGGTGGGGTGTCAGATGACGCCCGGACCGCCGTAGAACGGTCCGCCGATGTTGTAGTACGCGCCGATCTCCTCGCGGTACTGCCGGTCGGCGAGGTGCTTCTCGGAGACGAACTCGGGTGCGTCCTTGACCTGTTCCTTGGTGAGGGCCAGGTGGAGGACCTGCCCCTCCAGGTCGACGAGGGTCACGGCGCTCGCCGGCACCAGGACCTCCTTGCCGAAGATCCAGACGCCGGTGTCCACGACCAGATAGGCGTCACCGGCCTCGTCGGAGTGCTTGTCCACCTTGCCGATGTGGCCGTCGGCCGCCTCGACGCGCCAACCGGTGAGGTCGGTGCCCGTCAGGTGGCCGGACTCGGTGCTGTAGCTCCAGATGTGGTCGGTCATCGCTGTCACTCCTTCTCCTGCTGTACGTCGTGTTCGTCGCTGCACGGGACGGGCGCGGGCCCCCTCAGAGGAGGTCGCGGCGACTGTCCTCGGTGACCGTGGGCGCCACGGGCGGGACCACCATCCGGCGGCGGCGGAGGACACTGGTGTAGACGGCGGTTCCGAGGAAGCCCACCGCCATCAGGATCAGGCCGACCAGATCGAGGTTGACCGATTCGAGTTCCCAGTCGGACGCGAACGTCAGCACGGCGCCGACGGCGATCAGGATGATGCACAGTCCCAGACCCATGGGTTGCTCCCTTCCCCTGCGGAGTTCGACACGTCCCGCGTTCCCGGGTCTCGCACGTTCATTCCCCGCCCTCCGCGAAGGGTTCGGGTCCCCGGCCGCCCACGGCCCCGCCGCTCCCCATCTCCTCGCCCCCACAGGGATGTTCGCGCCACGACGGGGCACGCGTCAGGCGCGGGCCTCCGCACACCGGCGGGAGGGCACCCGCCGACGGGCCGGCGCCAGAGGCCGGCGCACACCCCCAGGGAGAACCCGATGCAGGTCCGTGCGAGGTCCATCCATCCGGATCTCCGGCTGACGGCCCACGCCGTCGCCGGCCGCTACCGCCTCGACCGCCTCCTGGGCCGCGGCGGCGCGGCCGACGTGTACGAGGCGCTGGACCTGCGGCTGCGCCGGGCCGTGGCCGTGAAGATGTTCCGGCCGTCGGAACCCCGCGGACCGGAGGCGCAGTGCGCCGAGGAGGGCCGGCTCCTGGCCCGGATGCAGCACCCCGGCCTGGTGACGCTCTACGACACGGGCAGCGACGAGGGACTCCCGTACCTGGTGATGCAGCTCGTGCGCGGCACGACCCTGCGGCGGCGCGTCGCCCGCTCGGTCCTCACGCCCCACGAGACCTGCCGCGTCGGCGCGGCGCTGGCGTCGGCCCTCGCCCACGTGCACGCCCGCGGGGTCGTGCACCGCGACGTCAAGCCGTCGAACATCCTCCTGGACGGGACCGACGCCCCGCACCTCGCGGACTTCGGGATATCCCGCCGCGTCGACGGACCGCCCGAGCCCGCCGCCGCACCCGACCGCACGCTGCTGGGAACCGCGTCCTACATGGCTCCCGAGCAGGCCCTGGGCCGCCCCGTGGGCCCCGGCGCCGACGTCTACAGCCTGGGCCTCGTCCTCCTCGAAACCCTCAAGGGCGAGGCAGAGTACGGCGGAACACCCCTGGAGGCCGCCGTCGCTCACCTCCACCGGAACCCCGTGCTCCCGCCCGGCCTGCCGCCCCGGCTCGGCCGGCTGCTCACGGCGATGACCGACCGCACCCCCGCGTCCCGCCCCGACGCCGCCGCCTGCGCGAAGGCCCTCGCCGACCCGCGTACGCCCGGTCCTTCCCCCGAGGGTGCCCCCGAGCCGGCGGCCACCCGGGCCGGCCTGCCGGCCGGGGGCCGGGAGGACGCTTCCTCCGCCCGCCCGGGCCGTCGCCCCGGCGTACGGGCCGTCGCCGCGACCCTGGTCTCGATCGGCCTCTCGCTCACCGGCACGCTCGCCGGCTCCCCTGCCGACGACGCACCGGACGCGTCCCCGCCGACGTCGCCGAGCACGGCCCCCGTCGCGCCGTCGTCCCCCCGCGGCTGAGACCACGTCCGTCCCTGACGTCCACTCACAGCTCCTGCGGAGCACACCTCTCCCCGCGCGGGACGCCCTCGGCGACCCGTGCGGATCGGCAGGCGTGAAACCGCGTCCTCGGGCTACACGGATCACCAACGCACCCCACCGGGTGCGGTCGATCCCGACGACAGGAAGGGAGCACCCATGACGCACGACATCTGGACCTATGGGGAGACGACGGCCCACGCGGCCCACCTGGACCTGACGGGATACGTCGTCGAGGCCACGGACGGCCCCGTCGGAAAGGTCGCCCTGCACGAGGCAGAGGCCGGCCGCAGCCACGTCGTGGTGGACACGGAACCGTGGATCCCCGACCGGCGCGTCATCCTGCCGGCCGGTGTGGTGACCGCGGTCGACGCCCCCACGGGCACACTCCGCGTCAACTGCTCCAGGGCCCAGATCGAGGCGGCCCCCTCCTTCGAGCCCGGCCCGGAGCACCCCCACGACGACGGGCCGCACCGCATGCGGCTCCTCGACTACTACCTCGCGTTCTTCCGCTGAACCCACGTCCCCAGCAGACACCTCGCCCCGCCGACCGGAGGAGATTCCCGTGACCGCACTGCTCGCCCGCATCAAGCGCCTCCGCCAGAGTCCCCAGGGCCGCCGCGCCGCGGCCACCGTCCGCCGCGCGGCGGCCGACCCCCACCGCCGCGCCCAGGCGCAGCGCTTCCTCAACAAGCTGCGCCGCCGCTGACCGCCCGGTCCGGCGCCCCCACCCACGACGATGCCCTGCGCGAGGCAGTACCGCGCAGGGCATCGTCGTGCGTAGGGGCGTCCGTGGGTCCCTACGTCCTCACGGCCCCGGTTCCGTCCCGCCCGGCCCCGCACATGCCGCCGCCCGGCGGTGCGGGCTGGCTGCCGGGCGCACGGCCGGGGGCGGGGATCAGGGGTCGGGGTCGGGGTCGGAGGGGTCGGGGATCGGGGGACGGTGTTCGGCTTCGAGCGCGCGGTTCCGTCGGTGGTCCGACGGCGGCCGGCCTCCGGCTCCGGGGCCGAGGGGCCCGAGAGCCGGAGGCCGGGTCCGGTCCCGGGCCCGGGGTCAGGCGTCGAGGAGCCGGTGGAGCAGCGCGCGGTACTGGCGCAGGGCGTGGCGCAGGCTCTCGGTGTCGGCGTCCCGGCCCGCGCTCCACTGTCCTTCGAGGGTGTTCCTGTGCTGGGCGAAGGTGTCCGCCAGGGTCCTCATCACATCGCCGACGAGCACGTCGGCCGCGTGGACCGCCTGGCGCGGGTCGTCCACGAACTGGCCCTGGACCTCCCGCCACCGCGCGCGGAACGCCTCCTGGTCCCCGGCACCGAGCAGGTCGGGGACCTCGTCGTCCGCCGCCCGGTCGTGGGGCCGGGCGGGACCGAGCTCGTGCCGGGAGCCGCGCTCGGCCGGGCCGTCGCCGGGTGCGGCCTGCCCCGGGCCCCGCGCGGAGGAGCCGTGGGCGCCGGGGGCCTCGTGCGCGCCGTGGGCGTCACGGGTGCCGCGGTCGTCCGCGTCCGTGGCTGCCGTCGAGCGGGGCGGTACGGGCGGCATCGGCGGTACGGACGGCTTCGGGTCCGTGGTCCTCGGCGCCGACGGGGCCTGCGGCGCCTCGGCGTGCGGAGCCCGGGGCTGCTGTCGCGGCACGTGCGGGGAGGCGACACCCGGACCGGACGCGGCGTACGGGGAGCCTGCCTGCGGGACCTGCGGGGAATCGGTGCGCTGCGGCGGGACCTGCGGAGAGTCGAAGTACTCGGGAGCGGCCTGCGGGGGCGCGGCCTGCTCGGGCCCGGCAGCCTGCGGCGGGGTCTCCCGGCCGGTCTGACGGGGCACGGCGGCCCGGGACGGGTCCTTCCCGAGCGGATCCTGCGGGCGCGAGCCGTCCTCACGCGGGACGTCCTCACGCGGCCCGTCCCGGTGCGGCTCGTCCTGGCGCGCCTCCTCCCAGGGCGGGGGCTCCGGGCGCGGTTCCGCCTGGCGCGGGGCTCCCGTGTCCGGGGCGTCCCGGCGCGGATCCTCCCGGCCCGCGGGCGGCGCGGCCGACGGCGTCCGCTCGGCGGGCGCCCGTCCCGCGTCGCCGCCGTCCGTCCCGGATTCGGGTGCGTTGGGGCGGCGCGGTTCCGCCCAGGGATCGGTGCGGCCGGCCGTGTGGTCGGGGTGGTGGCGTCGGGCGGGTGCCTGCGTCGTCCGGTCGGGCGTGTCCTGGTGGTGTCGTCGCATGTCTCCTGCCTTCGCGTCAGGACCGGCGTGCGCCGGTCGGCTCGCTGTCGGCGAGCAGGTCGTCGAAGAGGGTGCGGTAGTCGGTCATCGCACCCCGCAGCTGTTCGGTGGTGGCGGCGTTGGAGGTGCTCAGCGCGTGCACCTCAAGGGCGGCCCGGTAGTGCTCCAGCGTGCGGCCGTGGCGGACGGACAGGTCGCGGAGCCGCTGCTCGTACCCCTCGGCGGGGTAGCCGCGGTCCCGCATCAGCGCCCGCACCAGCTCGTCGGCGCCGTTCACCGCGGCCTCGGGCCGGTCCACGAACTCCTCCTGGACCCGGCTCCACAGGCGGGCGTACTGCTCGCGGGCGGCGCTCGTCACGGGTTTGACGTCGAGGTCGTGGAAGCGCCGTTCCCGGGCGTCGAGTTCCTGTTCCGCGGCCTTCCTGCTGCCGCTGGCCTCGACGGCCCGCTCGTACTCCGGTCCGAAGCGCTCACGCAGTCGCTCCCGTCTTCTGCGGGTCACCGCGGCGGCGACGCACGCGGCCACCGCGACCGCGGCGACGACGACGACGGCCAGGACGATTCCGGTCGACATCGGCTCACACCCCTCCGTGCACTCTCGGCGAGTCGCACTGTCCCGTCCCCGTGGCTCCGGGGGCTCGTAGCGGTCCGCGTGCCCCGGGCCCCGGAACGCAAACCGGACGTCGGCGGACGTACACGGGCCGTGCCCGGGACGGAGCGCCGCCCCCTCCGCGTGAGCGCGCGGCCGAAAGGGCCGGAACAGGGCGTGCCGCCTGCGCGAACGGGCGGACAGGCGCACCGGGGAGAGGGGCGGAGGGACGGAAGGCCGCCGCCTCCGCGCGTGGAGCCGAACGGGACAGGGGCGGCAAGGGCCCGGGCCGCGTGGGGCCGGGCCCGGAGGGTCAGGAGGTCTCGTCGCGGGGTGGCAGGAAGGCGATGCACTCGGCGTCGAGCTGATCGGCGACGGAGAGCAGCTGTCCGACGAGCGTCCGGGCGGCCTCCTCGCCCGAACCGCTCTCGTCCAGGGACCCCACGCCGTCGTCCGCGAGCTGCCGCAGCAGAGCGGTGACCTCGCCCGCGGGGATCAGCAGGCCCGCCTCACCGGCGGAAATAAGGGAGAGCGCCAACGCCATGGTGCATCGCCTCCGCGATTCGACGGCCCCGCGTCCGCGGGTCCGTAAGCTCCTGTGCCGCTTCTACCCTGCTCGACGGCGCGCCGCACACACCTCCGCGCCACGCGAAAAGGGCGGACCGCTTCGCACCCGTCGGCCCGCGCGTTCCGGTCGCCGCCGTACGGAGTTGTCCGCGAACTCCCCCGAAATTGTCCGTGATCGGTAACGGACGCATCCCCCGGACGACGAACGCCGTCCTGACGAGTGGTCGCGACGCGATCAGGAGCCGGTGGGGAGCCGGGGAAAGAGTGGGGGCGGACATGGCACGGCACGGTGACGGGCGCGGTTGGTACGGCAAGCTGGTCGGGGCGGCGCTCGGGGTGACGGTCCTCGCGACCGGGGCGTCGGTCTGGACCGCGCACGCCGGGTCCACGAACGACGCCGCGCCGAGCGCGAGCAGGCCGGCCGAGCCGGTCCAGGCCGTCAAGCCGGTCTCGAAGACCATCGCGCACGCCTCGGAGGCCGGCGCGCGGGGCGTCAACATCACCATCGACGACGGCCCCGACCCCGTGTGGACCCCCCAAGTGCTGGACGTGCTGGAGGAGTACGGGGTGAAGGCCACGTTCTGCATGGTGGGGACGCAGGCGCAGGCCCACCCCGACCTCGTCAAGAAGGTCGTCGCGGCCGGACACCGTCTCTGCAACCACTCGGTCTCGCACGACACCGCGATGGACAAGGCCCCCCAGGACTACCAGAAGCGGCAGATCCTCGACGCCGAGCGCATGATCACCCAGGCGTCCGGCGGCGTCCGCCCCGTCTACTACCGCGCGCCCGGCGGCGCCTTCACCCCGTACAGCCGAGGCGTCGCCGCCTCCCGCGGCATGCGTCCGCTCGGCTGGAACGTCGACACCAAGGACTTCGAACGCCCCGGCACCGACGCCATCGTCGCCACCGTCGAGCGGGAACTCCCCAACGGCCCCACCCTGCTCTTCCACGACGCCGGCGGCGACCGCTCCCAGACCGTCGAGGCCCTCCGCCGCCTCCTCCCCCGCCTCAAGGAGCAGGGCTACGTCTACGGCTTCCCCACGCGCTGAACCCCGGCACCGGGCGCCCTCACGGACGGGCCCTCAGGAGGGGCGCGTCCCCCGGACGGCAGCCCCCGCGCCCGGGGCGGTCCGGCGCGCGGGGCGGGCTCGGCGGGAGGCCGGCGGCGACGGCCCCGTCAGCGGACGCGGCCGCGGGACTTGAGGTGGGTGGCGGGGACGTCCGGGGCGTCGAGGCGGGCGCCGTCGTACCCCTTCACCTCGCCGAAACGGTCGCCCGTCATCCAGTCCTCCCTCGCCTGGCGGATCTCCTCGTCCGTGCGGCCGACGAAGTTCCACCACATGACGAGCTCCTCCTCGAAGGGTTCGCCGCCCAGGAGCATGAGGCCGGCGTCGGAGACGGCGTGGAGGGGGAGCTCGGTGCGGCCGCAGCCGAGGTAGAGCATGGAGCCGGGAAGGACGGGGACGCCGTCGACGCGGGCCTCGCCGGACATCGAGAGGACGGCGTACTCGAAGTCGGGGTCGAGGGGCAGCCGGGTCTCGGCGCCGGCGGTGAGGGAGAGGTCGGCGCCGACGAGGGGCGTGTAGGTGGTGCCGGGCGAGGCGGCCCCGTCGAGGCTGCCGAGGATCACGGTGGCGGTGAGGCCGGCGGCGGTGACGCGGGGCAGCTCGGCGTGGTGCTGGAAGTGGGGCTCGACGTGGCGGTGGGCGTCCGGGAGGGCGACCCAGAGCTGGGCCCCGTGCAGGAAGCGGGCGTGCGGGCGGGGGCTCTCCTCCGAGTGGGAGATCGCGCGGCCCGAGGTCATGAGGCCGAGCTCGCGGGGGCGGATCGTCTGGAGGCTGCCCGTGGAGTCGCGGTGCAGGACCTCGCCCTCGTGGAGCCAGCTGACGGTCTGGAGTCCCATGTGGGGGTGGGGCGGGACCTGCATCCCCGGTTCGTCGGCGATGTCGTCCGGCCCGTAGTGGTCGACGAAGGCCCAGGCGCCGACCATGCGGCGGCCCAGGTTTGGCAGGAGACGGCGGACCTCGGTCGACTCGCCGAGCTGGACGCGGCGGGGGCTGAGCAGCTCCCGCACCGGCTCGGCGACGACGAAGCCGCGGCCGCCGCAGACGGTCGGCGCGGCCTGACGATCAAGATTGCTCATGTCGCTCAACCTTCTCTGTCCGGTTCCGGGGGTCGGAACGCCCCGGGGCGGGCGGGAGCACCCATGGTGGAATGTTCAACCAACCCGTCGTGTTGACGTGATCGGCCACCCCACAGGGTGGCAGATCCGGGTCTCGGGAAAGGGACGGCAAGTGAGCGACACGTACTACGAGTTCGGAACGGCCGGAGAGCGCTGGGAGCGCGCCCGGTTCTTCTTCGAGGCGAAGGAGTACGGGACCGCCGTCCGCATCCTGAACGGCCTCGTCGCCGAGCACCCGGAGCAGACGGCCCAGCGGCTCCTGCTGGCCCGTGCGTACTACCACTCCGCCCAGCTCTCCAAGGCCGAGACCGAGCTGCGGGCCGTCCTCGACCGCGACCCGGTCGAGCACTACGCCCGGCTGATGCTGGGGCGCACCCTGGAGCGCCAGGGACGCGGGGCCGAGGCGGCGCCGCACCTGCGCCTGGCCGCCGCGATGGCGGGCGAGACCGTGTCCTGACGCGCATCTGATACCCCCACACGGTATATTCCGCGGCCAGGAGGTCCTGGCTGTGCGGACACATCGAGCGGAACGCGACGGACCAGCGGCGGGTGCCCTGGCGCACCTGCTGCTCGTCGTCGTGCTCGCGCTCGGGGTGTTCCTGATGCACGCCGTCGGTCACCCGGAGGGCTCCGGCGGCGGCACCGGCACCGGCACCCACGCTGCCTCGTCCGGGGGAACCCACGCCGGTGCGGCCGCCGCCGCGGTCGAGCCGGCCGCCGCGCCGGCCGCCGCCGGCTCGGGGGACTCCCCCGGCATGGCCTCCGCCGGCGCCGAAGACTCCCCCCGCATGGCCTCCGCGGGCTCCTTCCCCCTGGCCTCCCCGGTCGCCGCCCCGCAGGGGGACGGCGGCTCCGACGCGCGGCACGGACCCGCGTCCGGGAGGGACATGAGCACGCTGTGCGTGGCGGTCCTCGGCACCTGGCTGCTCGCCGGCCTCGTCCGGGCCGCGCTCGCGCGCCGCCCCGAGTGGCTCACCCTCCTCCTCGCACGGCTCGCCCCCGCGCCGGGCCCCCACGCGCCGCCCCGCCGCCCACCCGACCTCGCCCGCCTCTCCGTTCTGCGGATCTAGGCCGTACCCCCGCCACGGGCGCTTCTCGCCGCCCGTGAACGACTTCGGCCTGCCCTTTTCCGTCCGTACGACCGGACCAGCACAAGAGGTGTCACCCATGCACGTCCTCACCCACCGCACCGCCCGGAAGCTCGCCCTCGTCGGCGCCGCCACCGCGACCGCGCTCCTGCTCGCCGCCTGCGGCACGGACGACGGCGCGAGCGGACGGGACCACGGCGGCTCGTCCGCCGCGGACACCGCCCCCGCCGCCCCGTCGGGAGCCGCCGCCGAGGCCGGCGCTCCCGGAGCGTTCAACGACGCGGACGTCATGTTCGCGCAGATGATGATCCCGCACCACGAGCAGGCGCTGGAGATGGCGAAGCTCGCCGACGGCCGCGCCGAGGACCCCGAGGTCAAGGAGCTGGTCGCCGCCGTCGAGCGGGCCCAGGACCCGGAGATCGCGAAGATGAGGGCCTGGCTCAAGGGCTGGGGCGAGCCCGAGGCGGCGGATCACGGCGCCGCCCATGGCTCCGGCTCCGGCTCCGGCTCCGGCTCCGAAGGCGGGATGGCCGGGATGATGTCCGAACAGGACATGAGGAAGCTGGCCGCCGCCAAGGGCCGCGCCTTCGACCGCGCCTTCGCCGAGCTGATGATCGCGCACCACGACGGGGCGGTGGCCATGGCCAGGGAGGAGCAGAAGAACGGCCGCAACGCCGCCGCCAGGAAGCTCGCCGACGACGTCGTGCGCACCCAGTCGGAGGAGATCGCGGCGCTGCGGAAGATCCTCGGCCGGATCTGATCCGCTCCCGGCCCTCGGAACGGCCCCGCACGCGCGCGTGCGGGGCCGTTCGCCTCCGGGTCGGGCCGCCGTCACTCGGACTCGTGGCGCTCCACCACCACCTCGCCGCCGACGACGACGGTCCGCGCGACGGTTCCGGGGATCTCGTCGGGGTCGATCCGGAGGATGTCGCGGGAGAGGACGACGAAGTCGGCGAGCTTGCCGACGGTCAGCGAACCGCGCTCGTGTTCGAGGAAGTTGGCGTACGCCGAGCCCCTCGTGTAGCCCTCGACGGCGGTGGTGACGTCGATCGTCTCGCCGGCAGTCCAGGCGTCCCCGCCGCCGGGCGGGCGGCGGGTGACGGCGGCGTGGATGCCGACCATGGGGTCCATCTCGGCGACGTTCCAGTCGCTGGAGAGGGCGAGGACCGCTCCCGCGGCGTGCAGGCTGCGCAGGGGCCATGCCTTGTGCCAGCGCTCGGGGCCGACGTTCTCCGCCCAGTCCTGGCCGGGTCCCGCGATGTCGGGGGCGGCGTGCCGGGGCTGCATGCAGGCGACGACGCCGAGTGCGGCGAAGCGCGGGGTGTCGGCCGGGTCCAGGCACTCGACGTGGACGATCTGGTGGCGGGCGTCGCGCGGTCCGTTGGCCGCGCGGGCGTGCTCGACGGCGTCGAGCACGGTGCGGATGCCCCGGTCGCCGGTGGCGTGGACGAAACACTGGAAGCCGCGCGCGTCGAGCCGGGTGAGCAGCCCGGCGAACTCCTCGGGCGGGTAGAACGTGTCGCCGCGGTGGTGGGAGCAGCCCGCGTAGGGCTCCAGGAGGGCGGCGGTGCGCGGTTCGACGACGTCGTCGATGTACAGCTTGAGGGGGCCGACGCGCAGCCGGTCGTCGGCGAACTCGCGTGCCGCCGCCTCGAAGTCGTCGAGGTCCGCGTCGGTGGTGCCGCGGGGGTGGAACAGCGCGGCGACGATCCGGGAGCGGAGCCGCCCCTCGGCGCGGGCGCGCCGGAAGAGCGCGAGGTCGTCGAGGGAGTTCTGGGGTTCGACGACGGTGGTGATGCCGAAGCCGATGGCGTCGTCGAGGCTCCGGGCGAGGCGGCCGTACTGGCGGTCCGGGGAGGCCCAGGGGAGGCCGAGGTCACGGAGGGCGCGGTGGCCGGCGCGCGAGAGTCCCTTGACGGCGAAGTCCTTGACGAATCCGGTGGGTTCGCCGGTCTCGGGGTCGGTGACGGCCCGGCCGAAGGGGAGGTCGGTGTGGTCGCGGTCGACGCCGAGCCGGCGCAGGGCGGCGGTGTTGAGCCAGGCCGTGTGGACGTCGTAGCTGAGGACCAGGGCGGGGGTGTCGCCGGTGGCGGGGTCGAGGTCGGCGGCGGTGGGCATCCGGCCGTCGGGGACGGCCGAGTAGTCGAAGGCCTCCGCCTCGATCCACTCGGCGTCGGGGTGGGCCGCGTGCCAGGTGCGGATGCGCGCGTGGATCGCGTCGAGGGTGCGGGCGCCGGCGAGCTGGACGCAGGCGTCGTCGGAGCCGAGGCGGACGTGGTTGTGGGCGTCGACGAAGCCGGGCAGGACGAGCCGTCCCCCGGCGTCGAGCACCCGGGTGCCGGGGCCGGCCCAGGCCGCGGCCTCGGCGTCGGAGCCGATCCAGACGATCCGGCCGGCGCGGACGGCGAGGGCCTGGGCCTCGGGGAGCGCCGGGTCGACGGTGTGGATCCGGGCGCCGGTGAGGAGGAGGTCGGCGGCGGGCGGGGTGGTGCCGTTCATGCGGGGTGACTCCGTGGGGTGCGTACGAGGGTGTCGGGGCGGGTTCGGGAGGGGTCAGGCGGCGAGCGGTGCGACGGTCCGCCGGGCGAGGAGCACGTAGACCAGGGCGGAGACGGCCGCGCCGAGCAGGGTGAGGTCGGCGCCGCCCAGCGGGGCGACGAGCGGGCCGGTCCAGAGCTCCGAGTCGCAGGTGAGGGCGGAGAAGAGGAGACCGGAGAGGAGGGCGAGGAGGCCGGCGGGGTGCCAGCCGGCGCGGTACCAGTAGGCGCCGCCGGGGCCGGTGTGCAGGCCGGTGGCGTCGTAGGTGCAGCGGCGGAGCACCATGTCGGCGAGGAAGACCCCGCCCCAGGGGGCGAAGACGATGATGAGGAGGGAGAGGAAGGAGAGCAGCGAGGTGGTGAAGTCGGTGAGGAAGAGGGCGCCGAGGGAGCCCGCGGCGGTGACGCCGGCGCTGATGACGATGGCGCGGGCGCGGGTCCAGGGGATGCCGAGGACCTGGAGGTTCAGGCTCGACGAGTAGAGCGTGATGATCGAGTTGGTGACGGACCCGCCGAGCACGAGGGCGAGGAAGAGGGGCTGGAACCAGCCGGGGAGCAGGCTCTCGGTCCCGGCGACGGCGTCGGTCATGTCCGTCTGGGTGGCGGCGGCCACGCCCGCGACGCCCAGGGCCACGGAGGAGAGGAAGCCGCCCAGGGCCCCGCTCCAGGTGACGGCCTTGAGGGTGGTCGTCCGGGGCAGGTAGCGGGTGTAGTCGGCGGGCATGGGGAGGTAGGAGAAGGGGCCCGCGAGCATGACGACGAAGGCGAGGCTCCAGCCGGAGGCGCCGGGCGCGGCGGCGGGGGCGGCGGTGTCGGTGCCGGGCAGGACGAGGACGAGGAGCGCGGCGAAGCCCACGGCGAGGACGTAGGCCATCCAGCGTTCGGCGAACTGGACGGTGGCGTGGCCCCAGAGGGCCACGGCGAAGGTCAGCGCGAGGGTGACGCCGAGGGCGAGCGCGCGGGCGGCGGGTCCGCCGTGCCAGCCGAGGTCGGCGAAGAACGCCTCCAGGGCGAGGGTGCCGACCACCGTGTTGACGATGGTGTAACCGATGCTGACGATCCAGTTGAGGAGTCCGGCGGGCCAGTTGCCCCGGATGCCGAAGGCGGCCCGGGAGATCACGAGGGTGGCGGTGCCGGTGCGCACGCCGCTGAGGCCCGCCGCGCCGATGACGGCGAAGGAGAGGCCGCCGATCACGACGACGGCGGTGGCCTGCCAGAAGGAGAGGCCGAAGGCGACGGCCAGGGCGCCGTTGATCACGTACGTGAAGGTGAGGTTCGAGCCGAACCAGAGCCAGAAGACGTCCTTGGCGCCGCCGTGGCGTTCGGCGTCGGGTATGGGGTCGATGCCGTGTTCCTCGACCTGGAAGACCTCGTCGGCCGCCGGACGGCCCGCGGTCACGGCCGCCGTCTCGTGTCCGAGCACATCGCACTCCTGTCGTCGGATCCTGTCCCGAGGATCTTGAACGTCGTTCTAAGTTTTAGAACGACGTTCAAGATGTGCGATGCGTTCGGCCCACGTCAAGACCCGGAGGCGATGCGGTTAGGGTCGGTCGGGCACCGATGGTGCACGGAGACACCCGACCGGGTGCACGGAGCGGGCGCGGCGGTACGCGGCGGCACAGGGATCGGCAGGACGGGGACGGCGCGGTGACAGGCGCGGCACGACGACGGGACGGACACGTCACCCAGGAGCGGATGCTGGAGGAGGCGATGACGGCGATCGCCGAGGACGGCCTCGCCTCGCTCACCATGTCCGCGCTCGCGGAGCGGCTCGGCACGAGCGGCGGCCACATCCTGTACTACTTCGGCAGCAAGGACCTGCTGCTGCTCGCCGCGCTCCGCTGGAGCGAGGCCGCGCTCGCCGAGGAGCGGCGGGCGCTGATGGCCCGCCGCCTCACCGCCGAGCGCAAGCTCGACCTGTTCCTGCGGCTCTACCTGCCGCGCGGCCCCCGCGATCCGCGCTGGACCCTGTGGATCGAGCTCTGGGCCCGCACCCCCGGCAACGGCGCCCTGCGCGAGGCCCAGGAGGAGCTGGACCAGGGCTGGCAACAGGACCTGGAGACGCTGCTCGCGGCGGGGGTCGCGCGCCGCCGCTTCGCGCCCCTCGACATCCCCGCCCGCACCTCCGAACTCCTGGCCCTGCTCGACGGGTTGAGCACCCGGGTCGTCCTGGGACAGGAGTCGCGCAGCGACCCGCGGCCCGCCCTGGAGGTGGCCCGCTCGGCGGCCCGGCTGCTGATCGCCCCGTACGGCCCCGAGGAGGCCGACACCCCCTCCGGGCAAGGGGGCTGACGACAGGTCAGCCCCGGTATGCCTCCAGGAGGCGCAGCCAGGCCTCGCTCAGCGTGGGGTAGGACGGAACGGCGTGCCAGAGGCGGGCGACGGGGACCTCGCCGGTGACCGCGATCGTCGCCGAGTGGAGCAGCTCGCCGATGCCCGGACCGACGAAGGACGCGCCGAGGAGCACCTCACGGTCGAGGTCGACGACGATCCGGGCGTGGCCCCGGTAGCCCTGGGCGTACAGACCGGCTCCGGCGACCTGCCGCATGTCGAGGTCGACCGCGCGGACCCGGTGCCCCGCGCGCTCCGCCTCGGCGAGGCTCAGGCCCACGGCCGCCGCCTCCGGGTCGCTGAAGACGACCTGCGGGACGGCCGAGTGGTCGGCGGTGGCGGCGTGCGTCCCCCAGCGGCCGGTGTCCAGCGGCGGGCTGCCCAGCGCGCGGGCGGCGATCGCGGCGCCGGCGATCCGGGCCTGGTACTTGCCCTGATGGGTCAGGAGCGCCCGGTGGTTGACGTCCCCGACGGCGTACAGCCAGTCGGTGCCGTCGACGAGGAGGGTGTCGTCGACGTCGAGCCAGGAGCCGGGCGCGAGGCCGACCTTCTCCAGTCCGATGTCGTCGGTGCGCGGTGCGCGGCCCGTCGCGAAGAGCACCTCGTCGCCCTCGACGTGGTCGCCGCCCTCCAGGACCACGGTGACCGGCCCCGTACCGCCGTCGCGCACCACGGCGGTGACGACGGCGCCGGTACGGATGTCCGCGCCGCGCGTGGCGAGGGCCTCGGCCACGTGCTCGCCGACGAAGGGCTCCATGCGCGGCAGCAGTCCGCCACCCCGGACGAGCATCGTCACCTCCGAGCCGAGGGCCTGCCAGGCGGTGGCCATCTCGACGCCCACCACTCCCCCGCCGACGACGACCAGCCGCCGGGGCACCCGGTCGGAGCTGGTCGCCTCGCGGCTGGTCCACGGGTGCGCGCCCGGCAGGCCGGGCAGCTCCGGGAGGACCGCGCGGGTCCCGGTGCAGACGGCGACCGCGTGCCGGGCGGTGAGCACGTGCCGCTCGCCCTCGGGGCCCGCGACCTCGACCCGGCGCGGCCCCGCGATCCGGCCGTGGCCCCGCAGGACCCGGACGCCGATGGAGTCCAGCCAGTCGACCTGGCCGTCGTCCTTCCAGTCGCCGACGACGTCGTCGCGGTGGGCGAAGACCTCCATGGCGTCCAGCGGTCCGTACACCGACTCGCGCAGGCCGGCCACCTTGCGGGCGTCCGAGCGGGCGATCGCCGGGCGCAGCAGCGCCTTGCTGGGCATGCAGGCCCAGTACGAGCACTCGCCGCCGATCAGTTCGCTCTCCACGATCGCCGCGCTGAGGCCGGCCGCCCTCACCCGGTCGACGACGTTCTCGCCGACCGGCCCGGCGCCCAGGACCACCACGTCGTACTCGTGTCCGTCTTCCACCGCGTCCACCGTTCGTGTCATGGGTCCCAGTCTGCGGGCACGAGCGGGGAACGGCACGGCCCGGTACGCCGGTGGCCGGACGGTTCCCGGTCTCCGGGGCAGGGGCCGCCCCGGAGACCGGTCACGGTGCCGTCAGAACCGGCCCTCCGCACCGGGGAGCCCCTGGGGAGCGGGCAGCGGGAGCCGCTGGGCGTGCCCGGCCGCGGGGGCGGGGGTGGTGCAGGTGGTGTCCCGGACCGGCAGCCGCCCCGTGACCAGGTAGGCGGTGGCGGTCGCGTCCGCGCAGGACTTCATGCCGTAGACGCCGTGGCCCTGGCCGCCCAGGACCGTCACCATCCGGGCGCCCTTCATGCTCCGGCGCAGGCCCTGGCCGCTGACCAGGGGCGTCTGGGAGTCCCACTCGTTCTGCAGGATGAGCGCGCCCACGGAGTTGTTCACCCGGGTGGCGGGCTCGGAGCCCTGGCCCCAGAACGCGCACGGCTTGATGTGCGACGCGAAGTCGCCGTACAGCGGGTACCTGGCCTTGTCGCGGATCGCGTCGCGGCGGTACTGCTCCGGGTCGCGGGGCCAGGCGCGGGTGTCCGCGCAGACCACGGACCAGAAGGCGGCGTCGCCGTTGTCCGCCGGGACGCCGCCGGCCGAGGCGCCGGTCGGGGCGGCGGGGCCGACGGGCGTGAACGACGGCGGCACGGGAGACGGCCGCTCACCGGTCCGGGGCGACGCCGGGGTGCGTCCCTCGGCGGCCTCCTTGACGCGGACGATCGCCTCCGCCGCGTACGCGACGTCGAAGAAGATCGCCCGGCCGGCCCGGATGTCGTCGCCGGTGAAGGCGGTCCCGTCGAGCACGATCGGCTCGCGGTCCGCGCGGGCGACCAGTGCCCAGAAGGTCGCGCGGACCTCGGCCGGGGTGCGGCCGAGTCCGTACGTCTCGTGGCGGGCCGCGGTCCACGTCGCCCAGCGCGCGAACGCCGGTTCCGCGCCCTCGGCCCACACCTGGATCATGCCGCGCCAGATCCGCTCCGGGTCGACCGCGCTGTCCAGGACGAACCGGTCGGCGCGCCGCGGGAACATCTGCGTGTAGACGGCGCCCAGGTACGTCCCGTAGGAGTACCCGAGGTACGAGATCTTCTTCTCGCCGAGCACGGCTCGGACGACGTCCAGGTCGCGGGCGGTGTTGCGGGTGGTGAGGTGCGGCAGCACGGCTCCGTTCCCCGCCCGGCACTTGGCCGCCACGGTCTGCGCCCACCGGACGTCCTTGGCGAACGTCGCCGCCTTGTAGGGGCGTTGCCATTCCCGCTCGTCGTCGTTCAGGCCGCAGCCGACCGGGGAACTGCGCCCCACGCCCCGCGGGTCGAAGCCGATGAGGTCGTACCGCTTCTTCACGTCGTCCGGCAGCTCCGGCGCCATCCAGACCGGCATGTCCAGACCCGATCCGCCCGGGCCGCCGGGGTTGAGCAGCAGCACGCCGCGCCGGTCACGGGCGCTGGTCGCCTTCGTCCGGGACACCGCGACGGAGAGGGTCCTGCCGCCGGGGCGGGCGTAGTCGAGCGGCACCTCGACCGTCGCGCACTGGAGCTCGGCGGGCGTCTCGGCGCCGCACCGGGTCCAGCGCGGCTTCTGCCGCGTGAACCGCTGCAGGGGGTCGGCCGCCGCGGCGCCGGTCCCGGCGGCCGTGACGGTACGGGTCGGGGGTCCGGCCGCGGCGGCCGCGGCGGGCGTCAGCCCGGGAAGGAGCGTCGCGAGGGTGCCGATGGCCACGACGGGTGCAATTCGCATGCTTCGCACAGTCAGTCAGGTCCTCGTGGGAGGTGGACGTTCGAACTCAACCACCTTGTCGTAAAAGACAGTTCGCCGAATCCTCCCTCAGGGGGGCACGCCGTCCGACCGCAGGACGATCGTCCCCCGGCCACGACGGTGGAGTTCCGGCCGACGGGCACCCCCGGGCGCCCCCGCCCGACCGGGGGCGGAGCCGCCGGGAACGGGCGGCGCGGTACCGCCCGATGGAGGATCGGGCGGTACCGCGCCGGTCACTGATCGAGGGCGGGGGTGCTGCGCGGGCGCGCGCGGCGACGGACGTCACCTCACCGCCCGCCCCCGCCCCGCGATCAGGGCTTGTTCAGGTCGTTGCGGACGTGCTTGTAGAGGCTGTCGGTGACGGGCCGCACGACGTCGTCGGCCAGCTGCTTGCCGAGCCGCTCGGCCGCGGGCTGGATGAACTTGCTGTCGGGGTGGTCCTTCTGGTGCTGGTAGAGGGCGACCGTGTTCGCGGCAGCGAGGGTGGCCCGGCCCTGGGGCGTGTTCTTGCTCCAGTCGTAGATGCTGTGGACGACCTTGGCGATCACTCCGGCTGCGGCGAGCAGGGGAAACGGCATGGTTTGCCTTCCTTTCCTCGGAGAGTTCATGCCACTCCAGGCAGCCCTCAACCCCTGAGGGGGCCCCGGAATTTACCCTGATGAGGTGACTCATCCCCTCCGCTTCGAGGGACCGCTGACGACCGGCGCCCCACCGCCCTCGCCCGTTCGCGGGCCAGGTCCGCCGTGTGACCCGGCTCCGGGTCCGGCCGGGCGGGGGCGGAATAGGCCGGGCCGTTTCGCCGTTGTGCCGGGCGAGTCCCCAGGGGACCGTGAGGACACCGCCAGGAGACCCCGAAAGGTAGGAAGCATGAGCACCGTAGAGCTCACCAAGGACAACTTCGACGAGGTCGTCAGCGGGAACGAGTTCGTCCTGATCGACTTCTGGGCTTCCTGGTGCGGTCCCTGCCGTCAGTTCGCCCCGGTCTTCGAGGCGGCCTCCGAGCGTCACGAGGACCTGGTCTTCGCGAAGGTGGACACCGAGGCGCAGCAGGAGCTGGCGGCCGCCTTCGAGATCCGCTCGATCCCGACGCTGATGATCGTCCGCGACAACGTGGCGGTCTTCGCGCAGCCGGGCGCACTGCCGGAGGCGGCGCTGGAGGACGTCATCGGCCAGGCGCGGAAGCTGGACATGGACGAGGTCCGCAAGTCCATCGAGGCCCAGCAGAAGTGACGCGCGCCGCGCGGGGACGCGCGGGCGGGTGCCCCTGAGGGGCCGAAAGGGGTACGGGAGCCGGAGCGGCTCCCGTACCCCTTTCGTGTCGGCGGTCGCGGGGCCCGGGGGTGCCGGGTCAGCGCTCCAGGACGAGCGCGAGGCCCTGGCCGACGCCGATGCAGAGGGCGGCGAGGCCGGTGCCGGAGCCGGCCGCGGCCAGCTGGTGGGCGACGGAGCCGGCGAGCCGGGCCCCGGAGGCGCCGAGCGGATGGCCGAGGGCGACGGCGCCGCCGCGCGGGTTGACGATCTCGGGATCGAGTTCCGGCCATTCGGCGAGGCAGCCCAGCGCCTGGGCGGCGAAGGCCTCGTTCAGCTCGAAGACGCCCAGGTCGGAGAAGGAGCGTCCGGACTTCTCCAGGGCGCGCCGGACCGCCGCGACCGGGCCGAGGCCGAAGAGCTGGGGCTCGATGCCGGTGACGGCGGAGGCGCGGACGCGGGCGAGGGGCTCCCGGCCGGTCTCGCGCAGTCCTTCCTCGTCGACGAGGAGCAGGGCCGCGGCGCCGTCGTTGAGGGGCGAGGAGTTGCCCGCGGTGACGGTGCCGCCCTCGGGGCGGAACGACGGCTTCAGCCGGCCGAGCGCCTCCATGGAGGTGTTGTCGCGGACGCACTCGTCGCGGGCGAGGTCCACGCCGGGGTAGCCCACGACCTCGCCGTCGTAGAGGCCCTTCCCCCACGCGTCGGCGGCCTTGCGGTGGCTCGCGAGGGCGAAGGCGTCCTGCTGCTCGCGGGTGAGGCCGTGCTTGTCGGCGATCAGCTCGGCGCCCTCGCCGAGCCCGACCGTCCACTCGGCGGGCATCCGCGGGTTGGTCATGCGCCAGCCGAGGGTCGTGGAGTGGAGCTGCTGATGGCCGGCGGGGAAGGCCCGCTCCGGCTTCTGCAGGACCCAGGGGGCGCGGGACATCGACTCGACGCCGCCGGCGATCGCCACCGAGGCGTCGCCGAGGGCGACGGCGCGGGCCGCCTGGATCACGGCCTCCAGGCCGGAGCCGCAGAGCCGGTTGACGGTGACGCCGGGGACCGAGACGGGGAGTCCGGCGAGCAGCACGGCCATCCGGGCCACGTCGCGGTTGTCCTCGCCGGCGCCGTTGGCGTCGCCGAAGTAGACGTCGTCGACGCGCGCCGGGTCGAGCGCGGGGGTGCGCTCGACGAGGGCCTTCACCACGTGGGCGGCGAGGTCGTCGGGGCGCGTCCCGGCGAGGGCTCCGCCGAACTTCCCGATCGGGGTGCGGACGGCGTCGACGATGTAGACGTCGCGGATGCTCATCGGTTCTCTCCCACGTGGCCTGCGTGACCTTCGGAACGACTCTGTTCGCCTGGTGAAATATCTTTCGCCAGCATGCGCGCGCAGAGTCTGCGTCCGGGAACCCGCCCTGTCAACGGGCGGCTTCCGGACGTCCGGCGGGGAGGGCGCGGCACGTCAGCCGCGGTCGACGGGCCGGGCGAGCGCCGTCAGGCCGTAGTCGAGCTCGCGGCCGTCGACGAGGAGGGCCTCGACGGTGCGCGTCTCGGGGTCGATGTCGGCCCGCAGGCCGTGGCCCTCGTAGATGGGGTAGCCCGACTCGCCGTGGCGTCCGGTGGCCTCGACGACGGCCGAGCGGACGGCGCTGTCCCGGACGGAGGCGCCGCCGCGGTCCTCCACGTGCTCGGCCACCAGCAGGATCTCGAAACGCTTCGGAACTGTGCTCATGCACCGACGCTAAGCGCTGGGCGGCACTCCCGCCGGGCGACGCCGGGCCGTGCCGGGCGGGGCACCCGGCACGGTGCCGCGGCAGGCGGTCAGCTGGACTCGCGCCGGACGACCCGGGAGTCGAGCAGGGAGCGGGCGACCGCCGGGGCCTCCGGGTCCCGCACGGCGCGGTCGACGAGCTCGGCCAGCTCGCGGCCGAGGACCATGTCGATCGAGACGGTGCTGAGGCGGGGGCGCAGCAGCCGGCCGAGGAGGAGGTCGTCGGCACCGACCACGGCGGTCTCGCCGGGCACGGAGATCCCCTCGTCCTGGAGGGCCCGCATGAGGAGCATCGCGTACTCGTCGTTGTAGGCGAAGACGCCGTCGAGGCCCTCCTCGCGCCAGCGGGCGGCGAGCGCCCGGGCGGACTCCTCGTCGTACCGGAGCGGGAGGGGGACGACGGCGGCGCCGGTGCCCTCGGCGGCGCGGCGCGCGCCGTCGAGGCGGGGTCCGGAGAACATGCCGAGGCCCGGCTCCTCGGGGACGACGACGCCGATCCGGCGGCGGCCGGTCTCCACCAGGTGGGCGGCGGCCACCTCGCCGACCCGGCCCTGGTCCATGACGAGGGCGTGGGTGCCCTCGACCCGCTGGGTGCCGAGGGTGATGACGGCCCGGGCCCCGGACCGCTTGAGGATCTCGACGCCGTGGGCGGAGAGCTCGGCCTCGCCGAGCGAGACCACGGCGACCGGCCGCAGCTCGGCCCAGGCGCGGGCGGCCTCCTCGGCACGGAGGCCGACGCTGCCGTACTGCACGACGGTGTAGTCGAGGCGCCGCAGGGCCCACTGGAAGTCGTTGAAGAACTGGCTGTAGAGCGGTCCGACCGGGACGTGGGCGGTCGGCAGGAGGACCATCCGGCTGTGGCCGGCGCGCAGGCTGCGGGCGGCGGCGTGGGGGACGTACCCCAGCTCCTCGGCCGCCTCGCGGACGCGGCGGCGGGTGGGCTCGCTGATGCGGACGGCCGCGGTGTTGTTCAGGACGTACGACACGGTGGCCCGGGAGACGCCGGCCAGGCGCGCGACGTCGGCGCTGGTGGGGACCGTGCGCCCGGCGGGGCGGTCGGGGGACTGTTCGATTGGCTGGCTCATCGCTTCGGCATCTTTCCAGAACAATCCGGCACAGGGTCTGGCGGATGGCCGGAAGTGGGTGCTACACAGTGCTCACACGTGTCACTGACACGTGTAACTGTACCGTTCGATCCGTTCCTCGCCCCCTCGTCGGGCGATCTCCCCAGGAGGGCACCGTGGCCCTTTCCTCCCCCGGCACCGGCTCCGGCACCGCTTCGCCCGGCCCCGCCGGCGACCCGGCCGGCACCCCCGCCGCCACCCGGCCGACCCGCGGCCTGCTGCCTCTGCTCCTCGCCGGCAACACCGCGATGTACGCGCTCTACATCGGCGTCCCCGGCATGCTCCTCGCGCTCCAGATCGAGTCCATCGACCCGGCGGACAAGGTGGCGAACTTCGGTCTCGTCTCCGGCATATCCGCGATCTTCGCCACCGTCTTCAACCCGGTCGCCGGTGCCCTCTCGGACCGCTCGGGCCGGCGCAACCCGTGGATCCTGGCCGGCGGCCTCCTGGCCGTGCCCGTGATGCTGCTGCTCGGCAGCGTCGACACGATCCTGCTGGTCACCCTCGTCTGGTGTCTGGGTCAGGCGGTCATGAACGTCTACCAGGCGGCCCTCACCTCCGTGGTGCCCGACCGGGTGCCCCTGGCCGCGCGCGGCAAGGCGTCGGCGGCCGTCGGGCTCGGCCTGCCCGTCGGCTCGACCATCGGCGCCCTCGTCGGCGCGGCCTTCTCGGAGCACTACCGCACCGGCTACCTGGTCTTCGGCGTGATCGTCGCCGCCACCGCCGTGCTCTTCACGGCCTGCGCCCGCGAGGAGCGGATGCCCCCGAAGGCCGCCCTGCCCGTCAGGGAGCAGATCGCCGCCTTCGGCAGCGCGCTCAAGGACCACGACTTCCGGTGGGCGTTCATCGGCCGGGCGCTGCTGGTCCTCGGCTACTTCGCGGTGGCCGGTTTCCAGCTGTACATCCTGAAGGACCACATCGACCTGCCGGCCGGGCTCACCGCAGAGGAGGCGGTGGCGATCCTCATGCCGCTGAACTCGGTCGCCATGGTGGTGTCCACGGTCGTCGGCGGCTGGCTCTCGGACCGCCACGACCGCCGGAAGCTCTTCGTCGGCGCGTCCGCCGCGCTCGCCGCCGTCGCCCTCCTCATCCCGGCCCTCTCCACGAGCTGGACCGCCATGCTCGCCTTCTCCGTCGTCAACGGCCTGGGCTTCGGCTGCTACATGGCCGTCGACACCGCGCTGGTGACGATGGTGCTGCCCAAGGCCGAGGACGCCGCCCGCGACATGGGCGTGCTCAACGTCGCCAACGCGGGACCGCAGATCATCGCCCCGTTCGTGGCCTCCCTCGTCGTGTCGCTCAGTGGCGGATACACGGCGCTCTTCCTGATCGCGGCCGTACTGTCGGTGCTCGGCGCGCTGGCCGTGCGCCCCATCCGCGGCGTCCGCTGACCCCGGTCGGCGGCCACCCGAGCACGACGGAGAGGCGGCACCGTGCGCCTGCACACCACCACCTGGGGATCCGGCGACCGGATCGCCCTGCTCGTCCACGGCCTCATGGCCGACCACCGCACCTGGCGGCGGGTCGGACCGGCGCTCGCGGAGCGCGGCTACCGGGCGGTCGCGGTGGACCTGCGGGGGCACGGGGCCAGCGGCCGGCCCGCCGGGCCGGAGCGGTACCGGCCGGACGACCACGCCGACGACCTGGTCGAGAACCTGCCGCCGGGCGCCGAGCTGGCCGTCGGCCACTCCCTCGGCGCCCTCGTCCTGGCCCGGGCGGTGGAACGGCTGAAGCCGGCCCGCGCGGTCTACTCCGACCCCGCCTGGCACCTCGGGGCCGGCCCCGCCGGATACCGGGCCGGCCTCTTCGTCCGGGGCAAGTCCCTGACCAGGGAGCAGATCAAGGGGTTCAACCCGCACTGGCCGGACGAGGACGTCGACGTCGAGATGGCGTCCGTACGCGCCTGGGACGAGCGGACGGCGTACGCGCTGGAGGAGTTCAGGGGCGCCGACCTGTGGCCGGCCGGGGCCGTCGTGCCCTCCCTCGTCACCCTCGCCGACCCGAGTTCGCTGGTGCCGCCCGGCGCGGCCCGGATGCTGACGGAGCGCGGCTTCGTCGTCCGTACCGTGGCCGGGGCGGGCCACACCGTCCACCGGGACGACTTCGACGGGTTCATGTCCGCGCTGGACGACTGGATCTGACGTACCGTTCAGGCATGGACGACGCGTCGATGGACTCCGCGATGGTGGGACTGCTCGGCCGGGTGACCGGCACCGTCGGCCCCGGCCTCGTCGGCGAGGTGATCGTCCGGATCCGCGGCGGCGCCGAGCACTTCCTCGCCTACGCGGCCTCGCCGAAGGAGCGGATCGAGACCGGAACGGTGGTGATGGTCATGGAACATCTCCCTCCACGCACCGTCTATGTCACAGCCGCGTACGACAGTTGACCGAACCGTTGAGAGGGCGCCCGTCACGGGCGCACACTCCCTTCACCGGGTCCGCTCGGCTCCGGTGAAGGGGGACCTTGCCCATGGGCATCGGCATTCTGGCGGGCGTCGTCGTCGGCGCCTTCGTCGTCGTCATCACCGTGTTCAAGATGATGTGGCGCGTCGCGGAACCCAACGAGGCGCTGATCATCTCCGGTTCCAACCACAAGAACGAGGGTCTCGGCGCGGGCATGGGGTTCCGCATCGTCACCGGCCGCGGCACCCTCGTCCTGCCCGGCGTGCAGGCGGTGCGCAAGCTCTCGCTGGACCTCAACGAGACGCAGCTGTCCGTCGAGTGCGTCACCCACCAGGGCATTCCGCTCAAGGTGCGGGGCGTGGTGATCTTCAAGGTCGGTGACGACTTCGTGTCGATCGCCAACGCCGCCCGCCGCTTCCTCGACCAGCAGAAGCTGATGTCGGAGCGGGTGCACATCGTCTTCGCCGGTCATCTGCGCGCCATCGTCGGCGGGTTGACCGTGGAGGACATGATCCGTGACCGGGAGAAGCTGACCGGGCAGGCCCGCTCGGCCTGTGGCACGGAGATGGAGAAGCTCGGCCTGATCGTCGACTCGCTGCAGATCCACGAGATCGAGGACCCGACCGGGTACATCAAGAACCTCGCCGCGCCGCACGCCGCCGCCGTCCAGCGGGACGCGCGGATCGCGCAGGCCGAGGCCAACCGGCGGGCGACCGAGGCGGAGCAGCAGGCCGCGGCGCGCATGTCGGAGGCCACCCGGGACAGCGAGATCCTCCAGGCGGGCTACCAGGCCGAGCGGGACCAGGCGTCCGCCCGGGCCCGGCAGGCCGGTCCGCTGGCCGAGGCGGCCTCCCGGCAGGAGGTCGTCGTGCAGGAGACCCGGGTCGCGGAGCTGGAGGGACACCGCAAGGAGCAGCAGCTCCAGGCGGAGGTCCGCAAGCCGGCGGACGCGACGGCGTACGAGACCCGGACGCTGGCCGCGGCCGAGCGCGACGCCCGCATCTCGGCGGCCGAGGCCGAGGCGAAGGAGACCGAGCTGGCGAGCGCGGCCAAGGCGACGGCCACGCGTCTCACGGGTGAGGCCGAGGCCGCGGCCCAGCACGCCCGGGGTCTGGCGGTCGCCGAGGCGACGCGCGCGAAGGGTCTGGCCGAGGCCGAGGCGATCAAGGCCCGCGCGGCGGCCCTCGCGGAGAACCAGGAGGCCGTGGTCGCGCAGCAACTGGCGGAGAAGTGGCCGGAGATCGTCTCCGCCGGGGCCTCCGCCTTCGGGAACGTCGACCAGATGGTGCTGCTCAACGGTGCCGACGGCATGGCCGACGTGTTCGCCAAGGCGCTCACGATGGGCGGCACCGGGCTCGGTCTCGCCCGGCAGCTGCTCGCCACGATGAATCCGGCCGCGCAGGACCGGCTGGGCGGGACGAACGTGCCCGCTCAGCCCGCCCCGGTGCCGGTCCCGTCCACGGCGCGGGCGGAGGGGAGCGTGGAGATCACGGTCGGCGACGACGCGTAGCCGCCACCGGTCGCGGAGTGACGGACGGGGCCCGGCGCCTTCTCGGCGCCGGGCCCCGTCCTCGTACCCCCGTCGGCTCCCCTGCCCCGCTCACTGACCCCGGGCCGATGCGTGCCGGGTCGGCTCCCGCCGGGTGGCCGGCCTCAGTTGTGGCCGAACTTCCGTTCCTTGCGATGGGACGCGTGCTCCACGAGGGGCATCGAGGTCTCTCTCGCGGGCGCCGGCGTCTGTTCCTTCGCGGCGGCCTCGGTGCGGTGCTCATGACCGCCGGTTCGGGCTCCCCGGTTGGTCCGGGTCTGTTTCTTGCCCACGATCGTGCCTCCCGTGAGGAGTCTCGGACGGTGAAGGTCCGTGTCTCCCCAGCGTGGCACGGGGGTGCGCGGGGCGCATGCCGGGCGCCGGACGGCCGTCGTCCGCGTCAGGCGCCGCCGCCCAGGACGCGGGTGAACGCGGCGAGGGTCCGGGCGCCGGAGGAGCGGTCGAGCACGGCGAAGACGATCTCCTCGAAGTGGCCGGCGAACCGTCCGTCCCCGGTGAGCAGCGTCTTGAAGGCGCCGGCCACCTCGGCGGGGTCGTTCATGAAGACGCCACAGCCCCAGGCGCCGAGGACGAGCCGCCGGTAGCCGGCCGCGGCGGCCGTCTCCAGGACCCGTTCGGCGCGGGAGGCCAGGGCGGCGGGCAGCAGATGGGCCCGGTCGGGGGCGGTGCGGCGGACGACGCCCGCGTTGGGCGCGGGCGAGGTGAGGAAGCCGACCGTGAAGGGCACGGCGAGCAGGCCGCCGCGGTCGTCGCGGAAGACGGGCACGCGGGGCGAGTGGATGACACGGTCGGTGTAGAAGGCGTCGCGCTCGGCGCGGTGGTGCGCGTAGTAGTCGGGGGCGCGGAGCAGGGTGGCGTGGAGGGCGGAGGAGCGGCAGAGGGCCTCCTCCTGGGCCTGGGCCCCGTTGAGGTAGCCCCCGCCGGGGTTGCGGGCGGAGGCGAAGTTGAGGACGGCCACCGGGCGGGAGGGGTCGGCCGCGGTCATCCGGCGGGCGGCCGCCAGGCTGCTCTCGCCGGTGACGTCGAGGACGGGCGTGCGGTCGGTGTCGGGGGTGACGGCGAGGGGCCCGGGGCCGTGCAGGCGCGTTCCGGACAGGGCCGCGGCCAGGTCGTCGGCCAGGGAGACGGTGCGTCCGCCCGGGGCCTGGTAGCGGCCCGCGGCCACGATCTCCTCGGTCTGCCGCGCGATCGCGCGCAGTCGTGCGCTCATGCGGCCAGGGTGATCTTTTCGGCGGTGCGGGGGCAACGGGTTTTCGTGTGACCAGGCGGCGGGACCCGGAGGGGGACGTGGCGGCCGGACCCGGAAGAAGACGTGGCGGCGGAGGCCGGAGGGGGACGTGGCGGCCGGGGCCCGGACGGCGAAGGGTGCCGGTCCCGCGGCCCGGCGGGCGCGGCGTGAGGGGTGAGGTTTCGGACGAGCGGGGGCATGGGGGGAGCGTGCGGGGCGCTTGAGGCGCTCTTGCATGCCGGTCGGAGGTGGCTTTAGGTGGAAGCAGCGACTTCCCGGGGCCCTGCCCCACGACCAGGAGGTGCACGGATGGCGTCGAGCGGCATACCGCGCGGCGGGCCGCCCCTCACCGAGGGCGAGGCCGAGGACCTGCTGCGATGTATCTGCTTCAAGACCGGCCCGCCCCGCACGGTGGGGGCGGAGCTGGAGTGGCTGGTGCACGACCTGCGCGACCCGAGGACACCCGTACGGCCGCCGAGGCTCGCGGCGGCGGTCGACACCGTGCGGTCGCTGCCCCTGGTGTCGGCCCTCACCTTCGAACCCGGCGGGCAGCTGGAGCTCAGCTCGCGCCCGGCCGGCTCCCTCATGGAGTGCCTCGACTCCCTCGCCGCGGACCTGCGGGCGGTGCGGGGCGCGCTCGGCCCCCTCGGCCTCACGCTCAGCGGCTACGGGGTGGACCCGTGGCACGCGCCCCGCGAGCGGGTCCTCCACGAGCCGCGGTACGACGCCATGGAGACCGCGCTCGGCCGCACCGGGCCGGCCGGCCGGGCGATGATGTGCGACTCGGCTTCGGTGCAGATCTGTCTCGACGCCGGGGTGGAGGAGGCGGGGCCGCTCGGCTACCGCAGGCGCTGGCGGATGGCCCATCTGCTGGGCGCGGTGCTGGTGGCGGCGTTCGCCAACTCCGCGGTGCACGGCGGCCGGCGGACCGGCTGGCGCTCGACGCGGCAGGCGTTCTGGACGGACCTCGACCCCCTGCGGGCGCTGGCCCCGTCGCCGGACGGGGAGCCGCGTGCCGAATGGGCGGCCCACGTGCTCGACACCCCGGTGCTGTGCGTGCGGGCCGACGAGGGCCCGTGGGCCGTGCCGGAGGGCCTGTCCTTCCGGGAGTGGCTGCACACGGGCCTTCCGCGCCGGGCCGACGCCGACGACCTGCGCTACCACATGACGACGCTCTTCCCGCCGGTCCGGCCCCGCGGTCATCTGGAGCTGCGGATGGTCGACGCGCAGTCGGGCCCCGACGGCTGGATGGTGCCGGTGGCCGTGACGACGGCCGTGTTCGAGGACCTGGAGGCGGCGGAGACCGTGTACCGGGCGCTGGAACCCCTCGGCGAGCGGGAGGGCACGGGCCCCGCCCCGCGCAATCCGCTGTGGCTGGCGGCGGCCCGTGACGGCCTCACCGATCCCGGACTGCACGCCGCCGCCCGGACGGTGTTCGACGCCGCGCTCGACGCGCTCCCCCGCCTCGGGGCAAGCGAGGAGGTCCGGCGCGCGGTCGGCGCCTTCCGCGAACGGTACGTGATCCCCGGGAGCTGCCCGGCCGACGAGCTCCAGGCGGTGACGTCATGACCGAGGGAACCCGCGGTGCGACCGGGCCGGAGACGGACTTCGGGACGGGGACCGGGAGCGCCCGGGGCACCGGACGGACGACGGACGGCGGTCCTGGAGCCGGGAACGGTGCCGGTGCCGTCGCCACCCCCGGTCCGGAGGCGCTGCGCACCCGCGCCCTGGAGGCGCTCACCGTCGCCCGTGCGCGGACGGCGCTGCTCACCTCCTGTGTGGAGGACGGCGAGCTGACCGCCCAGCACTCCCCTCTGATGTCGCCGCTGGTCTGGGACCTGGCGCACATCGGCAACCAGGAGGAGCAGTGGCTGTGGCGGGCGGTGGCCGGACGGGACGCGCTGCGGCCGGAGATCGACTCGCTGTACGACGCGTTCGAGCATCCGCGGGCGAGCCGTCCGTCCCTCCCGCTGCTGCCGCCCGGGGAGGCCCGCGCCTACGCGGCGGACGTGCGGACGCGGGTCCTCGACGTGCTGGCGAGCGCGCCGATGGAGGGGCGGCCTCTGCTCGACGCCGGCTTCGCCTTCGGGATGATCGCGCAGCACGAACAGCAGCACGACGAGACCATGTTGATCACCCATCAGCTCCGCACGGGCCCGGCGGCGCTGACCGCTCCCCCGCCACCGGTCCACCGGTCCGGTCCGCTGCCCGCGGAAGTGCTGGTGCCGGGCGGGCCGTTCACGATGGGCACCTCGGACGAGCCGTGGGCGCTCGACAACGAGCGGCCGGCCCACCCCCGCCTGGTGCCGCCGTTCTATGTCGACACCACGCCCGTCACCAACGGCGCCTACCTGGCGTTCATGGCCGACGGGGGCTACACCGACCGCCGCTGGTGGCATCCGGAGGGGTGGGCGCAGATCCGGGAGCACTCCATCGGGGCGCCGCTGTTCTGGCGCCGGGAGGGCGCCGGGTGGACACGCCGCCGGTTCGGCGTGACGGAACCGGTGCCCGAGGACGAGCCGGTGCTGCACGTCAGCTGGTACGAGGCGGACGCCTACGCGCGGTGGGCGGGCCGGCGGCTGCCGACGGAGGCCGAGTGGGAGAAGGCCGCCCGGTACGACCCGGTGTCCGGGCGTTCGCGGCGCTACCCCTGGGGTGACGACGAGCCGGGTCCGGAGCACGCCAACCTCGCCCAGCGGCACCTGCGGCCGGCACCTGCGGGCAGCTACCCCGCGGGCGCCTCGCCGCTCGGCATACGGCAGCTGATCGGCGACGTGTGGGAGTGGACGGCGAGCGACTTCCTCCCGTACCCGGGGTTCTCGGCCTTTCCGTACAAGGAGTACTCGGAGGTGTTCTTCGGCCCGGAGCACAAGGTGCTTCGGGGCGGGTCGTTCGCGGTGGACCCGGTCGCCTGCCGGGGCACGTTCCGCAACTGGGACCTGCCGGTCCGGCGCCAGATCTTCTCCGGCTTCCGCACGGCGCGCAGCGCGGAGCTCGACTGATGTGCCGTCACATCGCCTTCCTGGGCGAGCCGGTGGCCCTCGGCGAGCTGCTCGTCCGGCCGGAGCACGCCCTGCTGCGGCAGTCCTGGGAGCCCCGTACGCAGTCCAGCGGGGTGGTGAACGCCGACGGCTTCGGCGTGGGCTGGTACGCCGAGGGCGATCCGCTGCCCGCGCGGTACCGGCGGGCGGCGCCCATCTGGGGCGACCTGTCGTTCGCCGACCTCGCCCGGGTGGTGCGCTCCGGCGCGCTGCTCGCCGCGGTCCGGGGCGCCACCCTGCCCGGCGCCGACGGGGAGGCGGCCGCGGCGCCGTTCACCGCGGGCCCCTGGCTGTTCAGCCACAACGGCGCGGTCACCGGCTGGCCGGGCTCCCTGGCTCCGGCGGCCGCCGCGCTGTCGGCCGAGGAGCTGCTGTCGCTGGAGGCCCGGAGCGACTCGGCCCTGCTGTGGGCGCTGGTGCAGCACCGGCTGCGGGCCGGGGACGCGCCAGGCCGGGCGCTCGCCGACACCGTGCGCGAGACCGCGGCGGCCGCGCCCGGCTCGCGGCTGAACCTGCTGCTGACCGACGGCGTCACCATCGCCGCGACCGCCTGGGAGAACGGCCTCTGGTACCTGAGGGGTCCCGACCGGGTGGTGGTGGCCTCGGAACCGTACGACGACGATCCCCGCTGGCGGGAGGTGCCCGGGCACACGCTCGTGACCGCCACCCGCGCAGACGTCACCCTCACCCCGCTCAAGGAGCCCTCCGCGTGAGCCCGTACCAGCTGACCCGCACCCTCGCCCCCGACGCCGCCGGCGCCGACCTGCGCGCCGACGTCCTGCAGGGGCTGACGCGCATCCCCAAGGAACTGCCGCCGAAGTGGTTCTACGACGCCCGGGGCAGCGAGCTGTTCGAGGAGATCACCCGGCTGCCCGAGTACTACCCGACCCGGGCGGAGCGGGAGATCCTGGCGGAACGGGCGCCGGAGATCGCCGCGGCCACGGGGGCCAGGACCCTGGTGGAGCTGGGCTCCGGATCCTCGGAGAAGACCCGCTTCCTCATCGACGCGCTGCTGCCGGGGCTCGACAGCTACGTGCCCGTGGACGTCAGCGAGTCCGCGCTGACCGGGGCGGCCGAGGCCCTGCTCGCCGACCGCCCGGAACTGCGGGTGCACGCGCTGGTCGCCGACTTCACCCGGGGGCTCGGGCTCCCGGGGACGCCGGGGCCCCGTCTGGTGGCCTTCCTCGGCGGCACGATCGGGAACCTGCTCCCGGCCGAGCGCCGGACGTTCCTGCGGTCGGTACGGGCGATGCTCTCCCCCGGGGACGCGCTGCTGCTCGGCACCGACCTGGTGAAGGACGAGGCGACCCTCGTCGCCGCCTACGACGACGCGGCCGGGGTGACGGCGGCGTTCAACAAGAACGTGCTGTCCGTCATCGACCGGGAGCTGGGCGCGGACGCCGACCCCGGCGCCTTCGACCACGTGGCGGTGTGGGACGACGCGCACGAGTGGATCGAGATGCGCCTGCGCGCCCGCCGCGCGCTCACCGTGAAGATCCCGGAGCTGGACCTCGTGGTGCCGTTCGCGGCGGGCGAGGAGATGCGGACGGAGGTGTCCGCCAAGTTCCGTCAGGCGGGTGTCCGGGCGGAGCTGGCGGAGGCGGGCCTCGACCTGGACCACTGGTGGACGGACGGCGCCGGACGGTTCGCGCTGTCGCTCGCGACGGCCCGCTGAGCGGCGGCGGCGAGCGATCTGCGGTCCGGGTGCCGGGCGGCGGGTATCCGCTCCGGGAGCCGGACCTCGGCGGTGAGGCGGCGGGTGGTGACGACCCGCCACAGGGAGGTGCCGAGGGGATCGTCGCCGACGTAGGCGGCGGCCGCGGTGGGCCGGTAGTCGATCCGTACGGGCTGGACGTCCGCCCCTCCGTCGAGCGCGGCCTGGAAGGCCGCCGGGCGGAACCGGCCGCCGGCCCGGCCGCACCAGGTCGAACCCTCGGGGAAGACGACGACCCGGCCGCCGGCCGCGAGGACGCCGGTCATCTCGCGTACGGCTCCGGGCAGGGCGCGCAGTCCGTCCCGGTCGAGGAAGAGCGTGCCGCCGAGCGCGGCGAGCACGCCGAGGACCGGCCAGCTGCGCACCTCCGCCTTGGCGACCATCCGGCCGGGCAGGACGGCCGCCACGAGGGGGATGTCCAGCCAGGAGACGTGGTTGGCGACGACCAGGAGCGGTCCGGCGGCCGGGCCCGGGGGCGTGCCCGCGTAGCGGACGCGCACCCCGAAGGCGCGGACCACGGTCCGCACCCAGCGGCGCACGAGGGCGGTCCGGACGGCGGCGGGGAGCAGCGCGGCGACCGGGGCGAGCAGCACGCCGACGAGGACGGTGCCGGTCCCGGCGGTCAGCCGGAGCACGGCGCGTGCGGTCCGGGCCGCCCGGTCACGGCCGCCGGCGTGCGGGTGGGCGGCGCACCGGCCCGGGGTGCAGGGTGCCGTGGGGAGCCACGGCGAGGGTGCCGTGGACCCGTTCACCGCGCCGGGACGAGCGACAGGAAGTGGGCGAGGTAGCGGGGGTTCGTGCGGCGCAGCGAGAGCAGCACGTAGAGGTCGGCCACGCCGAAGTCGGGGTCGTGGGCGGGGGCGCCGCAGACCCAGGCGCCCAGCCTGAGGTAGCCGCGCAGGAGCGGGGGCAGTTCGGTGCGGCCCTCGGGACGGGTGATTCCCTCGGGGCTCCAGAGCTTGTGCGGGGTGACCCAGTACTCCTCGGGGGCGAGGTGCTTGGCCTTGACGGTGTCCCAGGTGGCGGCGGCGAGGGTGCCGCCGTCGGCGAGGGGGAGGGAGCAGCAGCCGGCCAGCCAGTTGTGGCCGGTGGCGGTCATGTAGCGGGCGAGCCCGGCCCAGATGAGGGCGATGACGGCGCCGTTGCGGTGGGCGGGGTGGACGCAGGAGCGGCCGACCTCCACGAGGTCGTGCCGGACGGGCGCGAGCCGGGCGAGGTCGAACTCGGACTCGGAGTAGAGGCGGCCGGCGACGGCGGCACGGTCGGGCGGCAGGATGCGGTAGGTGCCGACGACCTCGCCGGTGGTCTCCTCGCGGACCAGGAGGTGGTCGCAGTACGCGTCGAAGGCGTCGGAGTCGAGGCCGGGCTCGGGTCCCTCGATCCGGGCGCCCAGTTCGCCGACGAAGACCAGGTGGCGCAGGCGCTGGGCGGCCCGCACCTCCTCCTGGTCGCGGGCGAGACCGACGACGTACCGGGGGGCGGGCTGCTGCTCCGCGCGGACCCGGGGCTGTGCGGGGACGGCGAGCGTGGGCGTCGGTGCGGTCATGACGGGCTCCTCCGGCGGACGGAAGGGGAAGGGGCGGGCCGGGGCCGCTCGCGCGGTGGCCCGGCTCCCTACTTCTTCCGTGACCGGCTGGATTCGAGTTGACCGTCCGGGGACTCGTGGGTGTGGACCCGCTGAATGCTATTCGGCGAGGGTGTCCGTGATGGCCGCCGATGCCTGCTCGGCCGCCTTCAGGGGGTCCTCGCCGGTCAGGACGGCCGTCATGTACGGCTTGATGGGGTTGTCGCCCTCGACGCTGGCCCACTGCGGGGAGTTGGGGGTGGCGCGGCCGCGGGCGGCGGCCTCGGCCATGACGGCGGTGGCGGCCTGGCCGGAGACGACGCCGGCGAGGCTCTTCTTGTTGGGGACGTATCCCATGGCGCGGGCGAGTTCGGTCTGCCACTTCTCGCCGGCGAGGGCCTTGACGACGTCGATGGCCGCGGTCCGCTCGGGCGCGTTCTCCGGGATGATGAGGTCGGAGCCGCCGGTGAAGACGGCGCAGGGCTGGCCGGCCTTGGCGCCGGGTATCGGGAAGTAGCCGAGCTTGTCCTTCAGCGCCGGGTTGGCCTTGAGGATGGCGGCGACGGCGCTGGGGGTGGCGATGAGCTGGGCCACGTCGCCCCTGGCGAACACGTCGGCTTGCGGCGGGTTCTGTTCGTCGGCGTTCTTGGGGCCGGCGCCGAGGGCCTGGAGCTGCTTGTAGTAGGCCATGCCGCGCCGGGCGGCCGGGGAGGCGAGGGCTCCGCTCCACTCGCCGCCCTTGTCGACGGCGAGCTCGCCGCCCTCGTCCCAGATGAATCCGGCGAGGGTGTACCAGTCCTGACCGGCGAGGTAGATGCCCTGGTTGCCGTCGGTGTTGAGCTTCTCGGTGTCGGCGAGCCATTCGGCGCGGGTGGCCGGCGGCTTGTCGATGCCGGCGTCCTGGAAGAGGTCCTTGTTGTAGATGACGATGCGGTTGGCGGCGTACCAGGGGATGCCGTACTGGGATCCGCCGATGCTGCCGGGCTGGGCGAGGCCGGGGAGCCAGTCCTCGCTGCCGAGGTCGCGGACGGACTCCAGGGTGAGGTCGAAGAGCTTCTCGGTGTCGGCGTACTGGGCGACCTGGGTGTTGCCGACCTCGATGACGTCGGGGCCGCCGGAGCCCTTGATGGCCTCGGTGACCTTCTTCCCGATGCCGGTCCAGTCCTGGATGGTGACCTTGAGTTCGACGTTGTCGTGCTCGTCCTCGTAGGTCTCCGTGAAGCGCTTGAGGAAGTCCTCGCTGACGCTGTCCCGCATCAGCCAGATGTTGACGGTCTTCGTCTGGCCGCCTCCGCCCGGCAGCATCCCGCACCCGGCGAGGGCGAGCGCGGTGGCGGCTGCCAGGGGGCAGGCGAGAGGGCGGTTCTTCACGTGGGTCACCTTCTGCGGTTCAGCACAGGGGCGTGCGGCATGGGGGGCTGACCCGACATGGGGGGACCGAACGGGGTGTTCGCGCGGGTATGTGGCCTGGATTCTGGTCTGGACCAACCGGATGGTCAAGTCCTTGACGATCCCGTTCCGCCCCGCGGACGGACGGTCTGCCCCCTTACCGCCGGTAGCTCCCGGGAGACCGCCCGGCCCCCGTCGTGTCGCGCGCCGCCACGCGCTGGGGCACCGTGGAGGGAACGTACCGAGAGGAGTTCGGCCCCCATGTCGAATCACACCTACCGCGTCACCGAGATCGTCGGCACCTCCACCGAGGGCGTCGACGAGGCCATCCGCAACGGCATCAAGCGCGCCTCCCAGAAGCTGCGCGGCCTCGACTGGTTCGAGGTCACCCAGGTACGCGGGCACATCGTCGACGGCTCCGTCGAGCACTACCAGGTCGGCCTGAAGGTCGGTTTCCGCCTGGAGGACGAGAACTGACCCGCCGGGCCCGGGCCGGCAGTCATCCGGCCCCCGGGCCGCGGGTCACGTGCCGGGGACACCGGGCCGCGTGGGGGCCGCCGGCGGGAACCGGGCGCCCGCGCGCGCCGACCGCCGGCGGGGCGCCGGGGCCGCCGGTCAGGTGCGGCCCTCCTTCTCCTGGGCCTCCCTCAGCGCGTCGGAGGGCTCGGCCCAGAGGGCGCGCACGACCCGGAAGCCGGCGGCCTCGGCCGCGTCGCAGACGGCCGCGTCGTCGTCGACCAGCATCCTGACCGTACGGTCGGCGGCCAGCCGGCGCAGGACCTCCACCTTGGTGACCCGGGCGGGCCGGAAGTCGCGGTTGCGACGCATGTGGACCGGCCCCTCCGGGAGCCCCTGCGCGGCCAGCCACTCCGCGGTCGCCCCGCGGCAGCGCTCGGGCCGCCCGGTGAGGTACACGACCTCGCACTCGCCGGCCGCCTCGAGGCAGAGCGCGATCCCCTCGTCCAGCGGCGGGTCGTCGGGCGCCGCCGCGAAGAACCCCTCCCAGTCCTTGGGCCTGCGCTCCAGGAAGTGCTGGCGGTGCGCGGTCGCGGCGAGCGTGTTGTCCAGGTCGAAGACGGCCAGCGGCCGGTGGTCCGAGATCACGGTCCCCAGCCTAGGAGCCGCCCGGCGGGGCCGCTCGGGACATTCCGGCGGCCCCCCTCCGGGAATCCCTCCCGCTCCCCGGCGTTGAACCCGGTGTGAGCACCTTCCCCGGCGACATCCGCTTCTCCGTCCTCGACCGGTCACGCACCCGGGTGGGCGAGGACGCGCCCCGGGCGCTGCGGGACACCGTGCGCCTCGCCCAGGAGGCGGAGGCGCTCGGCTACCACCGTTTCTGGGTCTCGGAACACCACGGGGTCCCCGGCGTGGCCGGTTCGGCTCCGACGGTGCTGGCCGCCGCCGTGGCGGGCGCCACCTCCGCCGTCCGGGTGGGCACCGGCGGGGTGATGCTCCCCAACCACCGGCCGCTGGTCGTCGCCGAGCAGTTCGGCGTCCTGGAGTCCCTCTTCCCCGGCCGGATCGACATGGGGGTCGGGCGCTCGGTGGGCTTCACGGACGGGGTCCGCAGGGCCCTGGGGCGGGACAAGGACGAGGCCGACCGGTTCGCCGAGCAGCTCGACGAACTCCTGGGCTGGTTCACCGGCGGTCCGGCCGCCCACCCCCAGGTGCACGCGAGGCCCGCCGAGGGGCTGCGGGTGCCGCCGTTCGTCCTCGCCACCGGGGAGGGCGCGGGGATCGCGGCGCACGCGGGGCTGCCGCTGGTCATCGGCGACCTGCGCTCCCGCGACCGGGTGCTGACGGCCGTCGACGCCTACCGCGCCGCCTTCCGGCCCTCGTCCTGGGCCGCCGAGCCGTACGTCGTCGTCGCCGGGACGGTCGCGGTGGCCGCCACCGAGGCCGAGGCGCGGCGGCTCCTCGTCCCCGAGGCGTGGGCGCTCGCCCACGCGCGCACGCGGGGCGACTTCCCACCGCTCGACGCGCCGGAGCGGATCGAGGCGCTGGCGATGACGGAGAAGCAGCGCGGGTTCTACGAGGCGGGGCTGACCGGCCATCTGCACGGCACGGAGGAACAGGTCGCCGCGGCGCTCCGGGAGGCCGTGCGGGAGACGGGGGCCCAGGAGGTGCTGGTGACCACCAGCACCCACGACCGCGCGGCACTGACCGAGTCCTACCGCCGGCTGGCGCGCGCCGTCGGCCTGGCGCCGCGGGGGCGGACGGCCGTCCCCTGGCCCGAACCACCGCCCCGACCAGGTCAAACGCCGATCGGCGGCTAAAATCGACCCATGCACGACAGTCCGCACGATCCGTACGTCCGCGTCCGCGGCGCCCGTGAGCACAACCTCGCCGGGGTGGACGTCGACATCCCGCGCGACGCGCTGGTGGCGTTCACCGGGGTCTCCGGTTCGGGCAAGTCGTCCCTGGCCTTCGGCACGATCTACGCCGAGGCGCAGCGGCGGTACTTCGAGTCGGTGGCGCCGTACGCGCGGCGCCTGATCCACCAGGTGGGGGCGCCCGCGGTCGGCGAGATCACCGGACTGCCGCCGGCGGTCTCCCTGGAGCAGCGGCGCTCCTCGCCGAACGCCCGCTCCTCCGTCGGCACGGTGACCACCCTGTCGAACTCGCTGCGGATGCTGTTCTCCCGGGCAGGCCGCTATCCGGACGGTGCGGAGCGGCTCGACTCCGACGCCTTCTCGCCCAACACGGCGGCGGGCGCGTGTCCTTCGTGCCAGGGTCTGGGGCGGGTGCACGAGACCAGCGAGGAACTCCTGGTGCCGGACCCCGGGCTGTCGATCCGTCAGGGCGCGATCGCGGCATGGCCGGGCGCCTGGCAGGGCAAGAACCTGCGGGACGTCCTGGACGCGCTCGGCCACGACGTGGACCGGCCGTGGCGCGAGCTGGACGCCGAGGACCGGACGTGGATCCTCTTCACCGACGAGCAGCCGGTGGTCACCGTGCACCCGGTGCGCGACGCCGACCGCATCCAACGCCCCTACCAGGGGACGTACATGAGCGCCCGGCGCTACGTCATGCGGACCTTCTCCGACTCCAAGAGCGCCTCGCTGCGCGCCAAGGCGGAACGCTTCCTCACCAGTGCCCCCTGCCCGGTGTGCGGCGGTGGCCGGCTGCGGCCGGAGGCGCTGGCGGTCACGTTCGGCGGCCGGAGCATCGCCGAGCTGGCCTCGCTGCCGCTGACCGAGCTGTCCCGGCTGCTGTCCGCGGCCGCGGCCGGCGGCACGGAGACGTCCCGGGTGCTCACCGAGGACCTCGTGGCACGGATCGCCACGGTCACCGAACTCGGCCTCGGCTACCTGAGCCTGGACCGCGCCACCCCCACCCTCTCCAGCGGGGAGCTCCAGCGGCTGCGGCTCGCGACCCAGCTCCGCTCCGGACTGTTCGGCGTGGTGTACGTGCTCGACGAGCCGTCCGCCGGCCTGCACCCCGCCGACACCGAGGCCCTGCTGGTGGTGCTCGACCGGCTCAAGGCCGCCGGGAACTCCGTCTTCGTCGTCGAGCACCACCTCGACGTGGTGCGGCATGCCGACTGGCTCGTGGACGTCGGCCCGCGTGCCGGGGTGCACGGCGGGCGGGTGCTGCACAGCGGCCCGCCGGGCGGCCTCGCGGAGGTCGAGGACTCCGCGACCCGGCGCTTCCTCTTCGACCGGGAACCGGCTCCGGTCCGGACGGTGCGGTCGCCCGCCGGATGGCTGCGGACGGGGCCGGTCACCCGCCACAACCTGGACGGGGTGGACGCGGCCTTCCCGGTCGGCGTCCTCACCGCCGTCACGGGCGTCTCGGGTTCGGGCAAGTCCACCCTCGTGGGGGCGCTGACGGCGGAGCTCTCCGGCGTGGGCCGCCTCGTGACGGTGGACCAGCGGCCGATCGGCCGGACACCGCGCTCCAACCTCGCCACGTACACCGGGCTCTTCGACGTGGTGCGGCGGCTCTTCGCCGAGACGGAGGAGGCGACGGCCCGCGGCTACAAGGCGGGGCGCTTCTCCTTCAACGTGCCCGGCGGGCGCTGCGAGACCTGCCAGGGCGAGGGCTTCGTCTCGGTGGAGCTGCTGTTCCTGCCGAGCACGTACGCGCCCTGCCCGGACTGCCACGGCGCCCGCTACGACCCGGAGACCCTCCAGGTCCGTCTGCGGGGCCTGACCATCGCCGAGGTCCTCGGCCTCACCGTGGAGTCGGCGGCCGACTTCCTCGCGGACGTCCCGGCCGCCGCGCGCAGCCTGCGGACGCTGATGGACGTCGGCCTCGGATACCTCGGGCTCGGTCAGCCGGCCACCGAGCTCTCCGGCGGCGAGGCCCAGCGGATCAAGCTCGCCTCCGAGCTCCAGCGGCCCCACCGCTCCCCCACCCTCTACGTCCTCGACGAGCCGACGACCGGTCTGCACCCGGCGGACGTCGAGGTCCTCATGCGCCAGCTCCACGGCCTCGTGGACGCCGGGCACACGGTGGTCGTCGTCGAGCACGACATGGACGTGGTGGCCACCGCCGACTGGGTCGTCGACCTCGGTCCGGGCGGCGGCGACGAGGGCGGCCGGGTGGTGGCCGCCGGTCCGCCGGCCGAGGTGGCGCGGGCGGCGGACGGCCGCACCGCGCCGTATCTGGCCCGGGCCCTGGGGTCCGGGGCCTGAGCCGCCGGACCCCGGGGCCGTCAGGCCGCGGTGTCGAACGTGTAGTGACGGGTGTGGTCCAGCATGTCCGCCGGCGTCACGTCGTTCCACGGGCGCATGGTGTCCCGGAGGTCGACGACGTTCGCGGTGCCGGCGGCCGGCAGGTACGTCGAGCGGGGGTGACGGGCCTGCCAGTCGGCCCACAGCTTGTCGATGAAGGCGTGGTGCAGCCAGAACACCGGGTCGTTGGGCGAGACCCCGGTGGCCATCTGGCCGCCGACCCAGACGTGGACGCGGTTGTGGAGGTTCACTCCGCGCCACCCCTCCAGATGGTTGCGGAAGCCGTCCGAGGAGCTGTTCCAGGGGGCCGTGTCGTACGTCTCCATGGCGAGGACGGAGTCCACCTCCGCCCGGGTCGGGAGCTGGCGGCCGCCGGCGCCGAGGTCGCGCCGCAGGTAGTCGCGCCCGTCGACGCGGACGGTGACGGTCCAGCGGTTGCCGCTGCGGGCGAACGCGCCGTCGGTCACCTGGCCGTCGCGGGCCCGTCCGGTGCCGCCGAGGAAGTCGGGCGCCCAGATCGAGGAGCGCGAGGTGCGGTCGGCGGTCCAGTCCCAGTAGGGAAGGGTGACGGTCGCGTCGACCGACTGGAGCGCCTGCTCGAACTCCAGGAGGAAGCGCCGGTGCCAGGGCAGGAACGACGGCGACCGGTGGCCGACGCGGTCGCCGTTGTCGGTGTCGCTCATGATGAAGGCGTTGTGCGTGGTGACGAAGGTGTCGTACCGCCCGGAGCGCTTCAGCTCCAGGAGGGCGTTGACGAAGCGCCGCTTCTCGTCGGCGGTGAGGGTGGCCTGGTTCTTGCGTATGGTCATGGTGGTGCCGCTTCCTGGATCGGTCAGCCGAGGGTGAGGGGTACGAGCGGTGCGCCCTGGAGCTCGCGGACGGCCGCGCGGGCCACCGCCTTGGGCGTGGCGACCGGCTCGTAGTGGTTGATCACGCTGATCCAGGTGCCGTCGGCGTTCTGCATGACGTGCAGCTCCTCGCCGTCGATCGTCACGGCGTAGCCGCCTCCGTGGTGTCCCCCGTGGTGACCGCCCCCGTGCGAGGGCCCGCCCTTGATGCGGCGGCCCTGGTAGACCTCGTCGAAGGAGCCGGGAGCCGCCGGGGCGGCCGCGGGAGCGGCGTCCCGGGGACCGGCGGCCAAGGCGGAGCCGGCCAGGGCGACGCCGGCGGCGGCGCCTGCCGCGCCGGCCGCGACGCCGAGGACCCGGCGGCGGGTGATGTCGGACATGAAACCCCCAATTGGTCTGTGCGACCGGGGGTTTGGTCATGTGCCCCCGGCATGACCATCAGTACCCGGGGGTGTCGGCGCGGCGGAAATCACCGCAGGACGGTTGGCCGTGAAGTGGACAATATGCGGGGAAAAGTCCAGGTTTGAACTGAGTTGATCTTGCTGTCACGCGCGACAGAAGCACCCCTGAGCGAAGATCTTACGGAGAAGGTGATCGTTTTGTGAACGATCTTTCACTCAGGGGTGCGAGGTGTGGCGGAGCCCACGCCCGCAGACTGTCCGGATCCGGCCTCAGCCGCGCGGACCCTTCCGCTGCGCCCGCAGCCACTCCCGGTTCATCGCCGCGATCGACGGAAGCGGGATGCCCTTCGGGCAGGCCGTCGCGCACTCCCCGGTCAGGGTGCATCCGCCGAAGCCCTCGGCGTCCATCTGCGCCACCATGTCCAGTACCCGGGTCTCGCGTTCGGGCGAGCCCTGCGGCAGGACTTTCAGGTGGTTGATCTTGGCCGAGGTGAACAGCATCGCGGAGCCGTTGGGGCAGGCCGCCACACAGGCGCCGCAGCCGATGCACTCGGCGTGCTCGAAGGCCGAGTCGGCGTCGGCCTTGGGCACCGGCGTGGCGTGGGCCTCCGGGGCGGAGCCGGTCGGGGCCGAGATGTAGCCGCCCGCCTGGATGACCCGGTCGAAGGCGGACCGGTCGACGACCAGGTCCTTGACGACCGGGAACGCGGAGGCGCGCCACGGCTCCACGTCGATCGTGTCGCCGTCCCGGAAGGAGCGCATGTGGAGCTGACAGGTGGTCGTGCGCTCCGGGCCGTGGGCGTCGCCGTTGATGACGAGGCTGCACGCCCCGCAGATGCCCTCGCGGCAGTCGTGGTCGAAGGCGACGGGGTCCTCGCCGCGCAGGGTGAGGTCCTCGTTGAGGGTGTCGAGCATCTCCAGGAAGGACATGTCGGGCGAGATGCCGTCCACCGCGTAGGTGGCCATGGCGCCGTCGGCGCCGGCGTTCTTCTGGCGCCAGACGCGCAGGTTGAGCCTCATGCGTAGCTCCGCTGGGTGGGGTGGACGTACTCGAAGGCGAGCTCCTCCTTGTGGAGGACGGGGGCCCCGCCGGCCCCGCCGAACTCCCAGGCGGCCACGTACGCGAACTCCTCGTCGTGGCGGGCGGCCTCCCCGTCCGGGGTCTGGGACTCCTCGCGGAAGTGGCCGCCGCAGGACTCGGCGCGGTGGAGTGCGTCGAGGCACATCAGCTCGGCGAGCTCCAGGTAGTCGACGATCCGGTTGGCCTTCTCCAGGGACTGGTTGAACTCCTCGCCCGTCCCCGGCACCTTGACCCGCCTCCAGAACTCCTCGCGGATCTCGGGGATCCGCGCCAGGGCGGTCCGCAGCCCTTCCTCGGTGCGGGCCATTCCGCAGTGCTCCCACATGAGTTCGCCGAGCTCGCGGTGGAAGGAGTCGGGGGTGCGGTCGCCGTCGACGGCGAGCAGGAGGTTCAGCCGGTCCTCGGTCTCCGCGAGCACCTCCCGGACCGCCGGATGCCCGTCGGTGACGGCCTCGGCGTGCGGATGGCGCGCGAGGTAGTCGTTGATGGTGGCCGGCAGGACGAAGTATCCGTCGGCCAGGCCCTGCATGAGGGCCGAGGCGCCGAGCCGGTTCGCCCCGTGGTCGGAGAAGTTGGCCTCCCCCACGGCGAAGAGACCGGGGACGGTCGTCTGCAGGTCGTAGTCGACCCAGAGCCCGCCCATCGTGTAGTGCACGGCGGGGTAGATCCGCATCGGCACCTCGTACGGGTTCTCGGCGGTGATCCGCTCGTACATGTCGAAGAGGTTGCCGTACCTCTCCTCCACCGCCCCGCGACCCATCCGGCGGATCGCGTCGGCGAAGTCCAGGTAGACGCCCTGGCCCCCGGGACCGACGCCGCGCCCCTCGTCGCAGACGTTCTTGGCGGCCCGCGAGGCGATGTCCCGCGGCACCAGGTTGCCGAAGGAGGGGTAGATGCGCTCCAGGTAGTAGTCGCGCTCGTCCTCGGGGATCTGCGCGGCGGGGCGGGTGTCGCCCTTCGCCTTCGGCACCCAGATGCGGCCGTCGTTGCGCAGCGACTCGCTCATCAGGGTCAGCTTCGACTGGTGGTCGCCGGTGCGCGGGATGCAGGTGGGATGGATCTGCGTGAAGCAGGGGTTGGCGAAGTACGCGCCGCGCCGGTGGGCCCGCCAGACGGCGGTGGCGTTGGAGTTCATCGCGTTCGTCGACAGGTAGAAGACGTTGCCGTAGCCGCCGCTGGCGAGCACCACCGCGTCCGCGTAGTGGGTCGAGATCTCCCCCGTGACGAGGTCGCGTGCGACGATCCCCCGCGCCCGCCCCTCGACCACGACCAGGTCGAGCATCTCCGTACGGGCGTGCATCTCCACGTTCCCGGCGGCGATCTGCCGGGACAGCGCCTGGTAGGCGCCCAGCAGGAGCTGCTGTCCGGTCTGGCCGCGCGCGTAGAAGGTACGGGAGACCTGGACGCCGCCGAAGGAGCGGGTGTCGAGCAGGCCGCCGTACTCGCGCGCGAACGGCACACCCTGCGCCACGCACTGGTCGATGATCTCCACCGAGATCTGCGCGAGCCGGTGGACGTTGGACTCGCGGGCCCGGAAGTCGCCGCCCTTGACGGTGTCGTAGAAGAGGCGGTGGATCGAGTCGCCGTCGTTGCGGTAGTTCTTGGCCGCGTTGATGCCGCCCTGGGCGGCGATCGAATGGGCCCGTCGTGGGGAGTCCTGGAAGCAGAACTGGACGACGTGGTAGCCCTGTTCGGCCAGGGTCGCCCCGGCCGAACCACCGGCGAGGCCGGTGCCGACGACGATGATCCGGTGCTTGCGGCGATTGGCCGGGTTCACCAGCTTCGCCTCGAAGCGGCGGGTGTCCCAGCGCTCGGCCACGGGACCCGCGGGCGCCTTGGTGTCGGCGAGCGGGGCGCCGACGGCGTAGTCGACATGGTTCATGGTCAGCTCACCACTCCGGTCATGACGGCGACGGGGACGGAGACGAAGCCCGCGGTCAGCACGAGCGCGAGGACGTTCGCGGTCACCCTGAGAAGACGCTCACGGCGGGCGCTGCCGACCCCCAGGGTCTGCGCGGCGCTCCAGAAGCCGTGGCGTACGTGCAGGCCCACCGCGAGCATGGCGACGAGGTAGATGACGTTGCCGTACCAGGTGGAGAAGGTGTCGATCACGTTCTGGTACGGCCTGCCCTCCTCGAAACCGCCCGGGTGGACGGTGCCGGTGGTCAGGTCCAGCACGTGCCAGACGATGAACAGGGCGAGGACGATCCCGCCCCAGCGCATGGTCCGCGTGGCGTACGAGGCGCGCCTGCGCCGGTGGACGTACGCCGTGGGGCGGGCCTTCACGTCCCGCCGGCTGAGCTGGTACGCCGAGACCGCGTGGGCCACGACCGCGGCGACCAGCACCAGCCGCACGATCCAGAGGGCCCACTCGTGGTGCAGGACGGGCGCGCCCACCACCCGCAGCCAGTGGGCGTAGCCGTTGAACTCCTCGGGACCGAAGAAGACCTTCAGATTGCCCGCGACGTGGGCGACGAGATAGCCGAGCATGATCAGCCCGCTGACGGCCATGACCGTCTTCTTGCCGAGGGTCGACGACCAGAATCCGCGGGACGGTGTGGGGGACGGCGGGCGGCCCGCCGTGCGGTCCCTCGTGGGTGCCAGAGCCATGCACACGACGCTAGGGCCGAAGGCCCCGAGAGGTCCAAGACATGGTCCGGCTCATCTCGATAGGACACGCCTATCCATATCGCCTACGCTGGCCTCATGCAGTTCCAGCAGCTCCTCTACTTCGTCGCCGTCGCCGAGACCCGCCACTTCACCCGCGCCGCCGAACGCGTCCACGTCTCCCAGCCCTCCCTCTCCCAGCAGATCAAGGCCCTGGAACAGGAACTGGGCGCGGAGCTCTTCAGCCGCGCCCGCGGGAACATCGCCCTCACCGACGCCGGCGAGGCCCTGCTGCCGCTCGCCCGCCGCATCCTCGCCGACACCGAGACCGCGCGCCTCGAAGTACAGGAACTCGCCCAGCTCAAGCGGGGCCGGGTACGGCTCGGGGCGACCCCCAGCCTCTGCACCGGACTCCTCCCCGACGTCCTGCGCACCTTCCACGACCTCCACCCGGGGATCCAGCTCCTCATCGAGGAGGGCGGCTCCCACGACCTCGTCCGCGAGCTCGCCCGCGGCGCGCTGGACCTCGCGCTCGTCGTCCTCCCCCTCCCCACCCCCTCCCCCGCCCTCACCACCGTCGAGCTGCTCCGCGAGGACCTCGTCGTCGTCTCCTCCGCCTCCGCGCCCGCCCCCCGCCGGCCCGTCCGCATCACGGACCTCCGCGACCAGCCGCTCGTCATGTTCCGCCACGGCTACGACCTCCGGGAGCTCACCGTCGCCGCCTGCCGCGCCGAAGGCTTCGAACCCACCTTCACCGTCGAGGGCGGCGAGCTCGACGCCGTCCTCGGCTTCGTCCGCGCCGGGCTCGGCCTCGCCGTCGTCCCCACCATGGTCGCCGCCCGGGCCGGCCGCGACCTCCGCGTCACCGCCCTCGCCCGGCCCGGACTCCGCCGCACCATCGCCCTCGCCCACCGCAGCGACGTCGCCCCGCCCCGCGCCGCCCGCGAACTCCAGAACCTCCTCCTCCGCACCCGCTGAGCCCGGGGACCGCGCCGTGCCCGCGACCGCACCTGGCCCCGCTCCGGGCGCAGGGGGCGCGCGGCAGGACCCCGGGGCGGCGGGCGCGGCGCGGCCCAGGGGCCCCAGGGGTCAGATCGCGTCGGCGAGGAGGAGGGAGTGGATGCGGTCGGGCGCGCCGGGGCGGGCGTAGTACCAGCCCTGGGCCGTGTCGCAGCCGAGGTCACGGAGCTGGCGGGCCTGCGCGCCGGTCTCGACGCCTTCGACGGTGACGGCGAGTTCGAGGCTGTGGGCCAGGGAGACGATCCCTTCGACGATCTTGAGGTCGACGGGGTCGACGGGGTGCTGCTGCATGCCGCGGGTGAAGGACCGGTCGAGCTTGAGGACGCTGACGGGGAGACGGCGCAGGTTGGCGAGGTTCGAGTAGCCGGTGCCGAAGTCGTCGAGGGCGATGTCGACGCCCATCTCGGCGAGTTGCCGCAGCGGCTTGAGGAGGTCCTCGTCGGCGCCGATGAGGGCGGATTCGGTGACTTCCAGGCAGAGCGCGCCGGGTTCGAGGCCGGACCGCTCCAGGACGTCGACGGTGTCGGCGACGAGGCGGGGGTGGTGGAGCTGGGTCGGGGAGAGGTTGACGTTGATGCGCAGCGGGCCGCCGTCCGCGTGGCGGGTCTGCCAGAAGCGGGCCTGGCGCACGGCTTCCTGGAGGACCCAGCGGCCGAGCGGCACGATGAGGCCGGTGTCCTCGGCGAGGGGGATGAAGCGGTCGGGCCCGAGCACGCCGTGCTGCGGGTGGCACCAGCGGACGAGCGCCTCCGCGCCGTGGACGCTGCCGTCGTCGAGGTGGACGAGGGGCTGGTACTCGATGAAGAACTCGCCGCGTTCGAGGGCGGTGGGCAGGGCGGTGGTGAGTCCGTGCCGGGTGATGGCGCGGGCGTCGGCCTCGGGGTCGGCGAGTTCGAAGCGGTTGCCGCCGGCGGACTTGGCCCGGTACATGGTGATGTCGGCGCTGCGGAGCACCTCGGCCGGGGTGCGTTCGCCGGCGGGGCCCTCGACGACGCCGAGGCTGCCGCGGACGGTGAGTTCGCGGCCGTCGATGCGGAGGGGGGTGGCGAGGGCGGCGAGGATGCGGTCGGCGAGCTCGGTGACGTCGCGTTCGCCGCCGGGGGCGGTGGTGAGGGCCACGAACTCGTCGCCGCCGAGCCGGGCGACCATCTCGCCGGCGCCGGTGACGCAGCTCTGCAGCCGGTCGGCGACCTCGACGAGCAGCCGGTCGCCGGTGGAGTGGCCGAGGCTGTCGTTGATGACCTTGAAGCCGTCGAGGTCGAGGTAGCAGAGGCCGAAGCGGGCGTTGTCGCCGGGCACGAGCGCCTTCTCCAGGCGTTCGAAGAAGAGGGTGCGGTTGGGCAGCCCGGTGAGCGCGTCGTGGGTGGCCTCGTACCGCAGGCGCAGGTGGAGCAGGCGCCGTTCGGTGGTGTCCTCCAGGAGGGCCAGCTGGTACTGGGGGCGGCCTTCGGCGTCCCGGAGGAGCGAGACGGTGAGGTTGGTCCACAGAACCGTTCCGTCACCGCGGTAGTAGGGCTTCTCGACGCGGTAGTGCTCACGTTCGCCGCGGACGAGCTCCTCGTACAGCTTCCAGACGTGGGGCCCGTCCTCGGGGTGGACCCATTCGCTGACGTTCCGGCTGCGCACCTGGCCCTCCATCCCGCCGAACATGCGGGTGAGGGTCTCGTTGATCTCCAGGATGTTGCCGTCGAGGTCGGCGATGCCGATGCCGATGGCGGCGCCGTCGAAGACGGCGCGGAAGCGGCTCTCGGTGGCGTGCAGGGCGATCTCGGCGGCGCTGCGGGCGGTGAGCGCGGAGCGGGCGATCGCCTCCTGTTCGGCGCGGGTCCGTTCGCGCAGGGCCTGGGCGTAGCCGGTGGCCATGGCGTGCTGGAGGCGGGAGCACCGGGCGCGGAGCTCCTCGGCGGGCAGGTCGGACCCGGCGCCGCAGTAGAGCACCAGGTACGAGTCGACGACGCCGAGGCTGCGGCCGAGCGCGTCCGGGTCGGTGCAGTGGGCGTCGATGAGGGCCGCTCCGGTGCGCAGGGCCGGGGCCGTGTCGAACGGCCGGGCGTGCAGCGCGTCGTACAGGGTGCGCGCCAACGGCAGCAGGTGGACCTCGAACTCGGCGCGGGTGAGCGAGGTGGCCGTGACCGGGAAGATGGCGCGGCTCCAGATGGTGACGAACCTCCGGAGCCGGTCCTCCGGGCCATCGGCCTCCGTGAGCGCGCCGGTCGGCTGCGACGGGACCTTCACGCCTTGCGCCCCACCCCTGCGAAACCGGAGAAGGCGTAAGGATCCTCCTCCTCGACCGGGCTCTCCGGTCGCCAGAGCGGCATCGGGACGAGGCCGGGCTCGACCAGTTCGGTGCCCTCGAAGAAGCGGGCGATCTCGTCGCTGGACCGCATCACCAGGGGGTTGCGGATGTTCCGGTAGACGCCGACGGTGCCGCCGGCCTCCTCCTCCAGGAGCGGGATGCCCTCGTAGGAGGCGTGGGTGACGACGACGAGGCTGCCGGGGGCGAGGGCGTCGAGGAGTTCGGCGACGGCCTCGTGCGGCCGGTCGTCGTCCTCCAGGAAGTGCAGGACGGCGACGAGGAGGAGGGCGACGGGCCGGTCGAGGTCGATGAGCCGGGTCGCCTCGGGGCTGAAGAGGATCTCGGCGGGCTTGCGCAGGTCGGCGGCGACGACCGCGGCGGCCTCGTCGCCCTCCAGGACGGCGCGGCTGTGGGCGACGGCGACCGGGTCGTGGTCGACGTAGACGACGCGGGCGGAGGGGTCGGCGGCCCGGGCGACCTCGTGCACGTTGCCGAAGGTGGGTATGCCGGAGCCGATGTCCAGGAACTGGGTGACGTCGTTGTCAACGGCGTGGCGGACGGCGCGCCGCATGAAGGCACGGTTCGCCTGCATGATCTTGGGGAGGCCCGGCATGAACTCCATGGCCTTGCGCGCGGCTTCCCGGTCCACTTCGAAATTGTGCGAGCCGCCCAGATAGAAGTCATACATACGGGACACGCTCGGCACCGAAATGTCGATGCCGGGCGGGGCCCAGGCGGGACGCTCCATCGATGTCTCCAACAAGTCGCCACGGAGGATGCGGCCATGTGTTCGTGGCCGGTGTTCGAGGTGAGGCTACTGATCGCCCGCCGGGAGAGCGAGTAGAAACGGAAATTAGCGGTCCGTTCTTGGTCACACGCCATTGGCACGTGCGCAAGGAACGCAGAGTTCACGCCTTCAGGCTGTGCACATTCACGTGCATTCGAGCGTGCGCCGATGACGTCCAAGACGCCGTTCCGCGGCCGACGGTTCCTCAGACTCGGCTCCCACCTGGGTCGTTGTCCGTGCCGGGAGGGTGTCGCCGGTGCAGGATGCCCCGTCGGCCGCCCGTTCCGACAGGGAGAGATCCGGACACGTACCGATCGGGGTCCTGGAAGGAGTCCTCTCGCATCACCTCGGTCGGCCCTACCGGTCATTGCACCGATTCCGTGGGCGACGCGCGGTGAAACGTCAAGTCCACACAACCGGAGATGCCCTCCATCCGGCGAATCCCGCTCGATTCCGCCCCGCGAAGCCCCCGATGTGATCAGGCTCGACGGCGTGTCTCTCAACGGATCACTTCTCGCGCGGCCGGTGGCGGCCCTGGGACTGCTGTGGCTCCTCGCCTCACCCGTACCGGCCGCCGCCGACGCCTGCGCCTACGCCTCGACCGACGCGGGCGGGGCGCACCTCGCCGTGGCCTCCGCCGGCGGCCACGGCGACGACGACGCGTCCCGGGGCCGCGGCGGGGGCGACGGCCCCGGGGGAGGCGAGGACCGCGGCGACGGCAAGGGCCACGGGAACGGCCACGGCAAGGGCCACGGGAAGGGCCACGGGAACGGCCACCACCATCACCCGAAGCCCTGTCCCCCCAAGCCGCCTCCGCCGTGCCCGACGCCCACGCCCACGCCCACCCCCGAGCCGACGCCCACACCGACGCCGAAGCCCACTCCCAAGCCCCCCACCCCCACGCCGACCCCGAAGCCCACCCCGAAGCCGGAGCCGCCCCCGCCGGCGCCCCGGCCCACCCCTCCCCCGCCGCGGCCCGTGCCGAAGCCGCCGGCCGCCCCTCCCGCGCCCCGCGCGGCCGCCCCGCCGCCGCCCCCGACCACGAGACCGCCCGAGCCGGCTCCCGCGCCGCCGCCCCCGCCGACCGCGCGGCCCCGCCCCCCGGCCCCCACACCGGTGGCCCTGCCCCATTACCGCCCCGCCACGAAGGCCAAGCGGGAGGCGAGCACGTCCGTCGTCACGGCGACCCTGATGATCACCGCCCCGGCCGTGCTGGCGACGGCGATCCTGCGCCCCCGGTCCAAGTGACACGCCGCCGCCCCGCGCCGCCGTCCCGCGCCCCCGACCTCGCCGTGGCCCGCTCCGCCGTCCCCTCGATCCGCCGTCCCGTCGTCTCGTCGTCCCGCTGAATCCCGCCGGAGAACTCCCATGTCCGAATGGCTCGTTCTGACCCTTGCGATGGCGGCCGCCTGTGCCGTCGTCCTCACCATCGTCGTCATCAACAACCGTCGGATCCCCGAGGACGACGACCCGAGCGAGACCCCCGACGTCATCGAGTACATGACGATGATGATCGGCGTGATCTACGCGATCGTCCTCGGCCTGGCGATCGCCGGCGTCTGGGAGGCCCGCGGGGCCGCCCAGGAGACCGTGCGCCAGGAGGCGCAGGCGATGCACGAGATCTCGGCCCGCGCCGAGGTGTACCCGCAGGCCGTCCGGTCGGGCATCCGCGCCGACGTCGACGCCTACGTCTCCTACGTGATCCACGACGAGTGGACGTACATGTCCGAGCACGGCGAGCTGAGCGAGGAGGGCACCGCGCTCCTGGAGCGGGTCCGGCGCAGCGTCACCGACTACCAGCCCGCGAACGACTTCGAGGGGCAGGCGTACCAGCCGCTGGTGGACCAGGTCGCGGCGGCCGACGACGCCCGCGGGGCCCGGGGCCAGAACGCCGGGGAGACCATGCCGGGAGTGGTGTGGTTCGGCCTGATCATCGGGGCGCTGGTGACGGTCGGCCTGATCTTCACGCTCCAGATCCGCAGGACCGGCCGGGAGCTGCTGCTGGCCGGGCTGTTCAGCGTGCTGATCGCGTTCCTGCTGTTCCTCATCTGGGACTTCGACGCGCCGTTCGGCCGGGGCATCTCGGCCACCGCCGCGCCGTTCGCCGATCTGTTCCCGCACCTCACACGGTGAGGCGACACGCCCCCGTGGGCCACTCGGGGGACCTCCGTGCCCCATTCGCACGTCTGGGATCGCGGCTGTGGTAGTGCGCTCCTAGCGTTTCCGGCGACGAGGTGTACGCACGGTCTTTGGCGGAAGCCCCCCTTCCGCGGCTGCCCCTCGGGACCCGGAGGATTCACCATGCGCGCGATACGTGCCGCTACCACTGCCCTGTTGGGGGCGGCCGCCCTCGCCCTGGCCGCCCCCGTCGCCCTGGCCGCCGACGGCGTTCCCGCCCCCGGCCCCAAGGTACGGGCCAAGGCCCCGGGCGATTTCGTCGTGTCGCCGTCGGTCGTCGCCCCGGGCGGGCGGGTGACGCTGAGCGCTCCCGGCTGCGCCAGTACGGCGACGGCCTCGGCCGGCATCTTCGACACGGTCACGATCGCACCGGGGGCGACGGCCTCGGCCACGGTGGACCTGGACGCCAAGCGCGGCGCCGTGTACACGGTGCTCTTCAACTGCACCGGCGGCGTGCAGGACACCGTCGCCCTGACGATCAGCGGCTCCCCCACCGCCACTCCGACCATCAGCGCCACGATCCTGACGCCCCCGCGCGGGGTGCAGGGCGGGCTCGGCGGCTCGATGGCGCCCAGCGGCACCGAACTGGCCGCCGGCGGGGCGCTCGTGCTGGCCGCCGCCGCGGGCGGCGCGCTCTACGTGGTGCGCCGCCGTTCCGGCGCCGGCCGACGTCACTGACCGGGCGTCGTGACCCGGCCCCGAGCGGTGCGCGCGGCCGCCCGACGGAAGTCGGGCGGGGCGGCGGGCGTCCCCGGACGCCCGTCGCCCCCGGGTCCCGGTGGGGACTCGGGGGCGACGGGCACGGTGGGCCGACCGGGAGGTTCGGCCGGTCAGACTCCCACGCCGGTCACGCGCCGGCGGCGGGCGATGAAGACACCGCCGCCGAGGGCGGCCGCGGCGACGAGCGAGCCGCCGATGGCCATCTCCGTGGAGCTCGGCGCCATCGAGCCGCCGAGGCCGCCCTGCGCGCCCTGGCCGGCGAGCACGCGGAACGGCTGCGTGAGGGTGCGGCCGTTGCACTGGACGGCCAGGTTGTACTGGCCGGGCGTGGCGTTGTTGAAGATGCGCGGGGTGGCGGTGGACACCCCGTTGACGGCGGCGGGGAGCGTGGTCGTCGGGAAGGCGTTCGACGTGACCGTGCCACCGGCGCAGCCGCGGACGGTGATCGTGAGGATCGCGCCCTGGTGGACCGCGAAGGGGGACACGGTGACGCCGTTGGAACCGTCTCCGCCCCGCTCGGCCTGGAGAGGGACCGTCACGTTGCTGGGCCCGTTGGTTGCGGTGGCGAGGGGGGCCGCGAGTCCGAGCGCCGCGAACGCGGTCGCCGTCACCGCCAGAGTGCGTGCAGCACGCATGGTTGAACCTCCTGTGGAAGACGCCCCAAAGCGGTGCTCCGGGAGATTCGACGAGTACGCCTTCCATGACGAACCATCACAAGTCGGTGCGAGCCGTGCATGTCGGCACTGGGCCACCCCGGTGAGGCGACACGCCGAGGAACGGAGCCTGCGGGGCGACGGATGCGCAGGTCACAGCCGTTCGTGATGCTTATCTGACGATTACTCGGATGGGTCAGCCCGGACGTCACCCGGCTGCGCCCCGGCCCCCCTCCGGCGGGTCCCCCGCGCCCGCCCCCGTACCGTCCGCCCCCGCGCCCGCCCCCTTACCGTCCGCCCCCGTGCCGTCCGGCGCCGCCTCCGCCCGCCCTCCCGCGGCCGCCGCCCCGGCCCGCACCTCCGCCGCACTTTTGCCGCGTCTCCGCCACACCTCCGCCCTGCCGCCGCCGTGAGTCGCCCGTGGGGTCGCCCTCACCCCTCCCCCGGCTCCCGGCGAAGGCACCGGCACCCGTCCGGCAGCGGGCCCCCACCCGTTCGCACCGTCCGGCGCGACGGCGCGCGCGACCGCCTTTACCGTTCTGACGACGCCGAGAAGGGAGAACCATGCCCCCGAAGGACTTCCGCGTCTTCGAACGCAGGAGACGCCGCCCCTGGGGCGTACTGGCCCTCGCCATGCTGTCCGGGCTCGCGATGATGCGCAACGGGGTGGACGTCTCCGACGGTCCGCCCCAACCCGCCGCCGCCGCGCGGCCGGTGGCGCATCCGGTCGCCCCGCCCCCGCCCGCCGCGCGGACCGGTCTGGAACCGCTGCCCTTCGCGCCGGCGTCCCGGATCAAGATCCCGGCGATCCAGGTGGCGGCGCCCCTCATGGACGTGGGCCTGGACGCGGACGACTGGGTGGCGGCCCCGCCCCCGGAGGACCCCAACCTCGCCGGCTGGTACCAGAACGGCGTCGCCCCCGGGCAGCGCGGCACCTCCGTGATCGTCGGCCACGTCGACAACGCGAAGGGCCCGGCCGTCTTCTACGGTCTGGGCTCGCTCCAGAAGGGGCAGCACGTCGAGGTCGAGCGGTACGACGGCCGGGTCGCGGTCTTCGAGATCTACGGCGTCGAGGTGTACGCCAAGGACAACTTCCCCGGCGTGCAGGTCTACGCCGACAACGGGGAGCCGGAGCTCCGGGTGATCACCTGCGGCGGCGGCTACACCCGTGCGCGCGGCTACGACGGCAACGTCGTCGTCTACGCCCGCATGGTCGGCTCGCGCTAGGACATGCCCGGGAGGGAGCGCCCCCTGCCCGCGGTACCGGGCAGGGGTGACGGACGGTGGAGGGCCCCGGCACCTGGTGCCGGGGCCCTCCACCGCGACGCGGCGGGTCAGCGCCGGGGCACGGTGATCCGGTAGCCGGCGTCGAGGAGTTCGGGCAGGTAGCGGCGGAGCGCGGCGACGCTCTGGGAGCGGTTGCCGCCCGCGTCGTGGGAGAGCACCACGGTGCCCGGCGCGGCTCCGTCGAGGACGCGGCGGACGATGCTGTCGGTGCCGGGCTCCTTCCAGTCCAGGGTGTCGACGGTCCAGGCGAGCGGTTCCATGCCCAGCTCGGCGCCGATCTCGAAGGAGTGCCGGTTCCAGGCCCCGTAGGGGGCCCGGTACCAGAGCGGGGCGCTGCCGAGGGCCTTCTCGACGATCTCGCTGGTGGAGCCGAGTTCGTCGCGGATGCGGGAGGGCCGCAGCTTGGGGATCAGCGGGTGGGACCAGGAGTGGTTCCCGACGACGTGCCCGTCGGCGTCCATCTCCCGCAGCAGGTCCTGGTTCTCGACGGCCATCTCGCCGCAGACGAAGAACATCGCACGGCAGTCGTGGCGGCGCAGGGTCTCCAGGATCGCCGGCGTGTACCGGGGGTCGGGGCCGTCGTCGAAGGTCAGCACCATGGACCGGCCGACGCCCGACATGCTGAGGAAGGGCCGCTGCCGCACGGGCGGCACCGCGCGCCGGAAGGACGGCGGCGCGTAGGCGGTCATCGGCTGGAGCCGGTAGGACGTCGGGCTCAGGCGGGACGTGCCGGCCTGCGGTCCGGCGGCCGGGCCGGGACCCGCGGCGCCGCCTCCGCGCCCTCCCCCGGACGCGCCCTGGGGACGGGACGCGGTGCCGGAGACGGGCTCCGGGGCGGCGAACCGGTCGGCCGCGAGGACGCCGACGGTGGCGGTGGCCCCCAGGGCGGCGGCGAGCCGCAGCACCGTCCGTCGACCACTGGTCATCTGATCCTTTTTCATGACCAATAGTCCCTACGGGCGAGCGTCCCCACCCTTCACCGACACCGGGCCCCCGTCCGAAAACACCCGATGAGCCGATAGCCTCGACGCGTGAGCGCACATCAGCCCGGGCGGTTCGAACGCGGTACCGACGGCCCCAAAGTGATCATGGCCGGGATAGACGGCTCCGCCTCGTCGCTGCGTGCGGCTGCCTACGCGGCGGGGCTCGCCCGCCGCCAGGACGCACTCCTCGCGCTCGTGTACGTCCAGCCGGTGATCGCGGCCGGCGCCGCGCTCGGCGCGCCCGTCTCGGGCACCACCCAGGAGATCGCCGACGACCTCGCGCAGGAGATCCGGGCGTCGGCGGAGCGGGTGCGGGACCTGTGGCGGATGCGCTGGGAGTTCCACACCTTCCGGGGCGACGCCTACGCGGGCCTGGTCCAGGCGGCGGAGGAGCTGCTCGCGGACGCCGTGGTGGTGGGCGCCTCCGAGTCCGCCGGGCACCGGTTCGTCGGCTCGGTGGCCGTCCGCCTGGTGAAGGCCGGCCGCTGGCCGGTCACCGTGGTGCCGTGACCGGCCGCACGTCCTGAGGGCCCGCCCGGCTCCGCCGCGAGGGGGCGGGCCCGGACGGGCTACTCCGCCATGACCAGGCCGTCCTTCTCGGCGCCCCGGCTGAACACCACCTGGCGGATCGTGTCGCGGATCTCGGCATGGCGCGGGTCGCGGCCGTCGGCGACCAGGTCGACCACCCGGCCGCGCGCGGTGTCGAACCACTGGGGGACGAACTCGGCCTTCGTGACCTCCCAGCGCCCGCCGGGCGTCCGGGGCGGGACGAAGGTGAAGCGGCCGAGGGTTCCCTGGTTGCCGCGGGGGTCGTGGGCGCCCTCGTGGTTGATCATGTCGCCGGCGATCTGGTCGCCCATCCCGTAGACGATCCAGACCCCGTTGACCTTCTCGTACGCCTGCGGGACGTGGGCGTGGGTGCCGATGATCAGGTCGATGTCAGGACGTCCGCCGGTCCGGGAGGCGGTCAGCGCGCGCCCGAGGGAGAGCTGCCGCTCGTCGGGCTCGGTCTGCCATTCGGTGCCCCAGTGGACGCTGACCACGACCACGTCCGCGCCGGCGGCCCGGGCGGCGCGCGCGTCGGCGACGACCTTCCTCTCGTCGAGCAGTCCGACGGCCCAGGGCCGGCCCTCGGGCATCGGATAGCCGTTGGTGCCGTAGGTGTAGGCGAGCTGGGCGACGGTGGCGCCGCCGGCCTTGAGCAGCGCGGGCCGGGCGGCCTCCTGCGCGGTGCGGGCCGAGCCGGCGTGACGGACACCCGCCCGGTCGAGGGCGTCGAGGGTGCGGGCGAGGCCCTCCGGGCCGTCGTCGAGCGTGTGGTTGGAGGCGGTGGAGCAGGAGTCGTATCCGGTGGCCCTGAGCGCGGCCGCGACCTCGGGCGGTGACGTGAAGGCGGGGTAGCCGGTGTAGGGCCCGCCCTCCCGGCCGTACACGGTCTCCATGTGGCAGAGGGCGAGGTCGGCTCCGGAGACGACGGGCTTCACCCCGGCGAACATGGGGCGGAAGTCGTACCCGTCGCCCCCGGCGTCGTCGGCGGCGCGGCGGATGATCGAGTCGTGCGGCAGCACGTCGCCGGAGGCCACCAGGGTGAAGCCGACCGGCGCCGAGGCCCCGCCGGGCGCCGCGGAGGGGGCCGGGGGCGATCCGGGGGTCCTCCCGGGGACGGGGGTCCCGCCCGTGCCGCCGCCTCCTTCGGCGCAGCCGGTCGCCGCCGCGAGCAGGAAGGCGGCGAGGACCGCCAGCCCGGCGGGCGTGGTGCGTGAGGTCATCTTCGGCTCTCCAGCCCGCTCATCCGATGAACATCTGTTCTGATGAATTGAGCTCGCGGAAATGCCCCAGTCAAGGGTCAAGGCCGTGGACGCCCATGAACCCCGCTGAAACGGACGCAGCGACTCCGTCCGACCGTTCGCCGTACCATTCGTCGCTCGGTGCGACCGTTCGTCGCAGACCCCTGTCCGTTCCCTGTCCCTCGTCCTCCGGATGCGCTCGTATACGGCCGGACGACGAGCCGCGGGAGAGGCGGGCAGCATGACGACGGCGACGACCGACGAGCGGACCCTGGAGGAGCTGCAGCGGGAGCACGGCCCCGCGCTGCTCTCCTTCCTGCTGGGGCTGACCTACGGGGACCGGCAGCGCGCCGAGGACCTCGCCCAGGAGACCCTGGTCCGGGCCTGGCTCCACCCGGAGGCCTTCGACGCCGCCTACGCCTCGATCCGGCCGTGGCTCTTCACCGTGGCCCGCAGGCTCGCCATCGACGCCCGCCGCTCCCGGCTCGCCCGGCCCACCGAGATCGGGGACGGCGTCCTGGCCGTGACCCCCGACCCGGCCGACCCCACCGCCTCCGCCGAGGCCGCCCTCGACGTGCGGGCGGCCGTCCGGGAGCTGAGCCCCGAGCACCGGGCGGTCCTCGTCCGCCTGTACTTCCACGGCCTCACCGTCAACGAGGCCGCCGTCGAGCTCGGCATCCCCGCCGGGACCGTCAAGTCCCGCTCGCACTACGCGCTCCGCCAGCTCGGCCGCTCGCTGCCGGGCTACCGGCCGCCGCGCCGCACGGGCGTTGCCCGCCCCCGGGCCGGGGCCTCACAATGACGACGTGACGCTCACCCTCACCGCCGCAGAACAGGTCCTCGCCGACAACTTCGCCCCCTGGGTGCTCGATCTGGGGCTCTCGGTCGCCTCCGTCGACGAGGCGGGGGCCGTGCTCCGGCTCCCCTGGTCCGACCGGCTCGCCCGGGAGGGCGGTGGCCTCTCCGGCCAGGCCCTGATGGCCGCCGCCGACACCGCCACGGTGATCGCCGTGGCCTCGGCCCGCGGCGGCTTCGTGCCGATGACCACCGTCCAGCAGTCCATCAGCTTCCAGCGGGCCGTCGTCGGCTCCGACGTCCTGGTGCACGCCCGGCTGACGAAGGCCGGCAAGCGGATGGCTTTCGCTGACATCACGATGACCGCGGAGGGCACGGAGGAGACCGCGGCCCACGCCACGGCGGTGTACGCGCTCCTCGGCTGAGCCCGCACCACCCGCCTCTCCCGGCACGCCCGACACCAGGAACCTCACCGGCACCGATCCGGCCGGAAAACGTATCCGAAACCACACGGGCGAGTTGAGCAAAGCGGGACCCGCGGGCGCCGTTCTCGGAGGAGGCTCTCCCCCGGGCCCTGACGTCCGGGACCCCGACGTCCGGGAGAAGGTGGGAGCGTTGCTGCCCGAGAGCACGAACGGCGCCGGCGGCACGAGTGGCGGCGGCCTCGCCGTCCCGATGGCCTGGCTGTGCGCCGAGTACCTGGCCGACGAGGTGCTGCGGGCCGCCGCGCTCGTCGCGCCCGGCTCGCTGGAGTACCGGGCCGGGCTCCAGGCCCTGGCCCTCACCGTCCACCTCTCGGAGGGACCGGACGGGCCCGCGGGCGCGTGGGCCGCCCGCCGGGTCGACCGATGGCTGCGCCACACGGCATACGACCGGCCCTGGCCGCCCTGGGTCGAGGAGCGGCTCGCCGCCCGCCGCTCGGCCGGCGGCGACGGCCCCGACCTGGCGCTCGCGCACACCGCCTGGCGTCGGCTGCGCGACACCTGGGTGCGCGCCGCCGACCTGGACGGCGCCTCGGACGGGGGGACCGGTCCCCACGTCGACGAGGACGAACAGGTCTGGCTCCCCGCGTGGAAGCTGGGCCTGCCGCTCGCCCACCTCTCCCTGCACCTGCGCTGACCGCCGGACCGGTGACCCGGTCGCCCCTTAGGGCGCCGAACGGTGTACGCCGGGGCGGTACTTGGGTATGCGCACCGTCACCTTCATCCCCGCGTCGAGGCCCGTCTCGATGACGAGACCGTGCTCCGGCCCGTACACCTGGCGCAGCCGCTCGTCCACGTTGGAGAGGCCGATGCCGGATCCGGCCGGGTGCTCGCCGCGCAGGACGGCCCGCAGCACCTCGGGGTCCATGCCGATGCCGTCGTCTTCGACGGTCACCACGGCCTCGGCCCCGGCGTCGCGGGCGGCGATCGTGACGCGGCAGCCCCGTTCGCGGTCCTGGAGCCCGTGCTTGACCGCGTTCTCCACCAGCGGCTGGAGGCAGAGGAACGGCAGGGTCACCGGCAGGACCTCGGGGGCGATCTGCAGCGTCACCTTCAGACGGTCGCCGAACCGGGCGCCGGCCAGCGCCAGGTACTGCTCGATGGAGCGCAGTTCGTCGGCGAGCTGGGCGAACTCCCCGTGCCTCCGGAAGGAGTAGCGGGTGAAGTCCGCGAACTCCAGGAGCAGTTCCCTGGCCCGTTCGGGGTCCGTGCGGACGAAGGAGGCGATGGCGGCGAGGGAGTTGAAGATGAAGTGCGGCGAGATCTGGGCACGCAGGGCCCGGATCTCGGCCTCCACGATCCTGGTGCGCGACCGGTCCAGCTCGGCCAGCTCCAGCTGCACGGACGCCCAGCGGGCCACCTCCGTGGCCGCCCGCACGAGGACGGCCGACTCCCGCGAGCCGTAGGCGACGAGCGCGCCGAGCACGCCGTCCTCGCCGGTGAGCGGGGCGATCACCGCCCAGCGCAGCGGACAGGCGGGGTCGGCGCACCCGGTGGGCGCCGAGCGGCTGCGGCCGGTCGCCAGCGTCTCGGCCGCCTCGTCCGGCAGGTGCGCGCGGTGGTGGTCCTCGCCGGGGCCGTCCCAGGCGAGGACCGCGCCCCGGTCGGTGAGGCAGAGCGCCTCGGTGCCGAGCAGCGAGCGCAGGGTGCCGGCCGCCCGGCGGGCGGTGTCCTCGGTGAGCCCGGCGCGCAGTGGCGGCGCGGCGAGGGAGGCGGTGTGCAGGGTGTGGAAGGTCGCCCGCTCGACCGGGGTGCCAAGGCCGGGGTCGGCGGCCCGGCCGCCGCGCCGGGCGGCGAGCCGGCCCAGCGCGAAGCCGGCGGCGAGCAGGACGGCTCCCGCGGCGACCGCGGCGGCGAGGGCGATGCCGCTCATCGGCGGGCCTCCCGGGTGAGTGGGACGGCGGTCACCGGCGGGCCTCCTGGGCGGGGACGGCGGTCACCGGCGGGCCTCCTGGGCGGGGACGGTGCCGGTGAACTCCTCCGGGAGGTGGAGCCGGGCGAGAAGGGCGGGGGTGCCGGGCGGGATGCGGCGGGGGGTGGCCAGCGAGACCAGCACCATGGTGAGGAAGCCGAGGGGGACCGACCAGACGGCGGGCCAGGCCATCAGGGTGTGCGGCCAGCCTCCGGGGGGCAGTCCGGCCCGGGTCGCCATGACGGCGGCGAGCGCGGAGCCGCCGCCGAGCAGGAGTCCCGCCATGGCGCCGGGCGGGGTGAGCCGCCGCCACCAGATGCCGAGGACGAGGAGGGGGCAGAAGGAGGAGGCGGACACCGCGAAGGCGAGGCCGACGGCGTCCGCGACGGGCACCTTGGAGGCGACCACCCCGACGGCGAGCGGGACGGCCGTGGCGAGCAGCGTCGCGAGCCGGAAGTGGCGGACGCCCCGGGAGGGCAGGACGTCCTGGGTGAGCACGCCGGCGACGGACATGGTGAGCCCGGAGGCGGTGGAGAGGAAGGCCGCGAAGGCGCCGCCGGCGAGGAGCGCCCCGAGGAGGTCGCCGAGGAGTCCGCCGAGGATCCGGTCGGGCAGGACGAGGACGGCGGCGTCGGCGGAGCCGGTGAGGGCGAGTTCGGGGGCGTAGACGCGGCCGAGGAAGCCGTACAGCGGGGGCAGCAGGTAGAAGGCGCCGACCAGGCCGAGCACCACGAGGGTGGTGCGGCGCGCGGCCCGGCCGTGCGGGCTGGTGTAGAAGCGGACGGCGACGTGCGGCAGGCCCATCGTGCCGAGGAAGGTCGCCAGGATCAGGCCGTAGGTCGCGTACAGCTGGTGTCCGTCGCGGCCTCCGGCGAGCGGCTGCGACCAGCCGAGCGGGTCGGCTCCGCTGGCGGCCCGCTCGGGCAGGGCCGCGCCCGGTGCGAAGGCGAGGGTGGTGCCGCCGAGGACGTGATGGGTGCCGGGCGCGAGGGTGAGGCTCCGCTCCCGGTACGGGACGGAGTCGACGGTGCCGGTGACGGTGACGGCGAGCGGGGCGTCGAGCCGGACGCGCACGGTGTCGGCGACCCGGACGACGGTGTGGTCGCGCAGGACGGCGGGGGCGTCGAAGCGGGCCCGGGGCGCGCCGTCGCCGTGCCAGGCGGCGGCCAGGAAGAGCGCGGGGACGAGCAGGGCGGTGAGCTTCAGCCAGTACTGGAAGGCCTGCACGAAGGTGATGCTGCGCATGCCGCCGGCGGCGACCGTGCCGGTGACGACGACGGCGACGAGCAGCCCGCCGACCCAGTCGGGCGCGCCGGTGAGGATCTCCAGGGTGAGTCCGGCGCCCTGGAGCTGCGGGAGCAGGTAGAGCCAGCCGATCCCGACGACGAAGAGGCTGGCGAGCCGTCGGGCCTGCGGGGACTGGAGGCGGGCCTCGGCGAAGTCGGAGAGCGTGTACGCCCCGGAGCGGCGCAGCGGCGCGGCCACGAGGACGAGCAGCACGAGGTACCCGGCGGTGTAGCCGACCGGGTACCAGAGCATCGCGGGCCCCTGGACGAGGACGAGGCCGGCGATGCCGAGGAAGGAGGCGGCGGAGAGGTACTCGCCGCTGATGGCGGCGGCGTTGAGGCCGGGCCGGACGGTCCGGGAGGCGACGTAGAAATCGGAGGTCGTGCGGGAGATCCGCAGGCCGAGCGCGCCGATGAGGACGGTGGCGAGGACGACGGCGGTGACGGCGGCGACCGCGTGGGTCTGGTTCATGCGGGGCGGTTCACCGTTCTCAGCGTTCGACGAGGCCGGTGAAGTCGCGTTCGTTGCGCTCGGCCCGGCGGACGTACCAGTGGGCGATGGCCCAGATGACCGGGTAGACGCCGAGGCCGAGGGCGGCCCAGACGAGCGCCTCGGGCGCGGGGAGCGCCAGCAGCAGCGGCAGCGAGCCGACGAGCAGGGCGAGCGCGCCGAGGGCGGTCAGGGCGGCGCGGAGCTGGCTGCGCATCAGGGAGCGGACGTAGGTGTGGCCGAGGGTGGTCTGCTCGTCGATCTCGGAGCGGGCCGGCGGGTGGACGGGGCGCCGTCCGGCGGGTCCCGGGGCGGCTCCCGGGCTGTGGGCGGAGGCGTAGGTGACGGTCTCGCGCCGGGGTCTGCGCGGGGGGTGGTGCTCGGACATCTCCGGTCCGCTCCCGCCTCTCTCGACGACTTCCGACGGTCCGCGCGGGCGGTTCGCCTGCCCGCGGACGCGTGGAGTCTACGCAGCGCGCCCCCGGCCGCGGTAGACGTACGGGCCGGTCAGCCGCCGGCCCGGCGCATCAGGAGGTCCCGCAGGTGGCGGGCGTGGCGGCGGCTGACGGCGAGGTCCGTGCCGCCGACGCGGACGGAGGTGGCGCCGCCGTCGAGCCGGAGTTCGTCGATCCGGGCGAGGGCCACCAGGTGGCTGCGGTGGATGCGGACGAAGCCCCGGGCGGCCCAGCGTTCCTCCAGGGTGGAGAGGGGGATGCGGACGAGGTGGCTGCCGTGGTCGGTGTGGAGGCGTGCGTAGTCGCCGTGGGCCTCGGCGTAGGCGATGTCGTCGACGGAGAGGAAGCGGGTGACGCCGCCGAGCTCGACGGGGATCTGCTCGGGGGCGGCGGGGGCGGGCGCCGCGCCGGCGTGGACGAGGTCGTGGGCCCGGCGGACGGCTTCGGCGAGGCGCTCGCGGCGGACCGGTTTGAGGACGTAGTCGACGGCCTTGAGGTCGAAGGCCTGGAGCGCGAAGCCCTCGTGGGCGGTGACGAAGACGACGAGGGGCGGACGGGCGAAGCCGGCGAGCAGCCGGGCCACGTCGAGTCCGGTCAGGCCGGGCATGTGGATGTCGAGGAAGACGACGTCGATGCCGCCGTCGCCGTCCGGTCCGGTCTCCAGCGCGCGCCCGATCCTGCGCAGGGCGGCGGTGGCGTCGCCCGCTCCCTCGGCGGTGCGGACGCGGGGGTCGGCGCGCAGCAGGTAGAGCAGTTCCCCGAGGGCCGGTTCCTCGTCGTCGACGGCCAGTACGCGCAGCATGCGGCGGAGTGTAGTGGGGGGGGGGGGGGGGGGGGGAGGCCCCCCCCCCCCCCCCCCCCCCGCCGCCGTCACTTGAGGAGTCTGGACAGGCGCCGGTCGGCGAGCGGTTTCCCGCCGGTCTGGCAGGTGGGGCAGTACTGGAGCGAGGAGTCGCTGAAGGAGACCTCGCGGATGGTGTCCCCGCAGACCGGGCAGGGTTCGCCGGTGCGGCCGTGGACGCGCAGTCCGCTCTTCTTCTCGGCCTTGAGCTTCCCGGCGGCGAGGCCGTGGGAGCGTTCGACGGCTTCGCGCAGGGTGGTCCGCATCGCCGTGTAGAGGGCGGCGGTCTCCTCGGGGGTGAGGTTCTGCGTGGGCTTGAACGGCGACATCCGGGCGGCGTGCAGGATCTCGTCGCTGTAGGCGTTGCCCATGCCGGCGATGAGGCTCTGGTCGCGCAGGGCGCCCTTGATCCGGCGCCGTTCGCCGGCGAGGAGGGCGGCGAAGGCGTCCGGGCCGAACTCCTCGGCGAGCGGGTCGGGGCCCAGGCGCGCGACGCCCGGCACGTCGTGGGGGTCGCGGACCAGGTGGACGGCGAGGCGCTTGGTGGTGCCGGCTTCGGTGAGGTCGAAGCCGTCGCCGCCGGTGAGCGCGGCCCGCAGGGCCAGCGGTCCCTTGCCGGGTCTGGGCGGGCCGGAGGGCAGCGGGTCCTGCCAGCGCAGCCAGCCGGCGCGGGCGAGGTGGATCAGGAGGTGGAGCGTGCCGGCCGGCCCCTCGGTGGTGAGGTCGAGGAACTTGCCGTGCCGCCCGACCGCGGTGACCGTGGCCCCCTCGACGGCGCCCGGGGGCGGATCGTACGTCTTGAGGACGCTGATCGCGACGGGCAGGACGCGGGCGATCTCCTTGCCCACCAGGTGCGCGTCGAGGAACTCGCGCAGCGCTTCCACCTCGGGCAGTTCGGGCATGGCTCCACCCTGCCGCACGCGCGCAGGGGGCGCGCGTCAGGCACCGGTCCCGGGGGGCCGCGGGGGGTCGAGGAGGTCGAGTTCGGCGCCGAGCGCGGCGGCCAGCGCGTCGAGGTCGGGGGCGGCGCGGCCGTCGGCGACGAGTCCGACGTGGACCCGGCCGCCGTACGGGGACATGGCGACGGCGAGGGACTGGCCGCGGGCCAGCGGGGCCATGGGGAACAGCGCGGTCAGTGGGGCGCCGCCGAGGGAGAGCGCGGCGCGGGGCAGCGGCACCTGGGTGACGAGCACGTCGAAGAGGAGGCCGGCGGCGCCGGCGGCGAGGGGGGCGCCGAAGCGGTGGGCGAGCGGGTGCAGCCGGTCGGCGAGGAGGGCGACGGCGCCGGCGCCGCGGGAGGGGCCGGCGGCCTTGTTGCGGTCCATGGCCTGCCGCACGGCGGCGAGCCGGGCGGCCGGGTCGGGTTCGGTGACCGGCAGGTCGAGGAGGTAGCCGGAGAGGCTGTTGCCGGGGCCGGGCGCGGCGCCGGGTCGGCGGCGGGAGACCGGGACGAGGGCGCGCGGGTCGACGCCGGGGAGGGGCATGTCCCGGGCGTCGAACCAGCGGCGCAGGGCTCCGGCGGTGACGGCGAGGAGGACGTCGTTGCCGGTGCCGCCGGTGGCGCGGCGGATCCGGTGGACGCGGTCGAGGTCGAGGGTCGCGGTGGCGATCCGGCGGGTTCCGCTGGAGTCGGCGGTGAAGGCGGCGGCGGGGCGGCCGGCGCGGACGACGGAGGAGCCGACGACCGAGGCGCCGACCTCCACGGCACGGCCGAGGTCGCCGAGGCGGTCCCGGGCGAGGTCCAGCAGCCGGCCGGGCGCGGGCAGCCAGGAGCGCGGGGGCACGGGGCGGGGGCGGCGGGCGGGGCGGCGGCCCGCGGCGATCTCGTCGAAGATGCCGGCGCCGATGGCGACGGCCCGCATGCCGTCGGCGAGGGCGTGGTGGAGTTTGACGAGGACGGCGAACGAGCCGTCGGGGGCGCCGCTGAGCAGGTACATCTCCCAGGGCGGCAGGCCGCGCTCGACGGGGCGTTCCATCAGCTCGGCGGCGAGCGCGGCGGCCTCGGCCTGGAAGTCGGTGCCGGGCAGGACGATCTCGCGGACGTGGCGGCGCACGTCGAAGTCCGGGTCGGCGCTCCAGGCGGCGCCGCCGACGGGGATCAGGACGTCGCGCACGCGCATCCGGAGCCGGGGGACGGCGGCGGCGCGCCGTGCGAGGAGGTCGAGCACGTCGGGGCGGCGGCCCGGCGGGGCGGGCGCGGCGGGCGGGGGGCCGAAGTGGGCGAGGGCGCCCAGGTGGAGGGGGTGGTCGGCGGATTCGAGATGCCAGAAGGCCAGGTCGAGCGGGGCCAGTAGTTCAGGGGCCGTCGGCTCGTCGGTCAGGAGCTCACTGCTGCTCACGGATGTCCTCACGTCCTGCGCGGAGGGGCGGGAACCTGAAGTGAATCGCGTACCGACAGTTACGGTCAAGTACGATCAGTTCACGCTCAGTTAACAAGCTCAACGTTCCAAGGTGAACTCACACCACACGCACTTGCCGCCGCCGCGCGACTCGACGCCCCAGACGTCGGAGATCTGTTCGACCAACAGCAGGCCGCGCCCCGACACCCCCGCCTCCCCGGCCTCGCGGCGCCGGGGCAGCGCGCTGGAACGGTCCTCCACCTCCACCCGCAGCCGTCGCACCGGCCCGGCCAGGATCCGCAGGGTCACGATCGCACCGCCGTCCGTGTGCATCAGCGCGTTGGTCATCAGCTCGTCGGCGACCAGCTCGATCTCGTCCGCGCGCTCCTCCGCGCCCCAGGCCCGCACGGCGGCCCTGACCATGTGCCGGGCGGAGCTCAGCGCCTCCGGGTCGCTCTGGGCCACGTGCTGGCGGAACCGCCCGGCGGGCACCGCGTACCCGCCGTCCCGGCGCAGCAGCAGGATCGCCACGTCGTCCTCGCCGCCGCGGTCGGCCACCACGTCGCAGAGGTGGTCGGCGAGCAGCTGGAGGTCGGCGGGACCGCGCTTGACCAGCGAGGTGAGCCACTCGAACCCCTCGTCGAGGTCGGCCCCCGGCTTCTCCACCAGACCGTCGGTGTAGAGCATCAGGGTCTGCCCCGGGTCCAGCTCCAGGGTGGTCACGGGGTAGTCGAGCCGGCCGAACTCCGCGGAGAGGCCGAGCGGCAGTCCGCCCTCCACCGGGACCCGGCGGCAGCCGCCGTCGACCTCCCGCACCAGCGGGTCGACGTGGCCGGCCCGGACCACCTGCACGACCCCGGTGGCGAGGTCGACCTCGGCGTAGGTGCAGGTGGCGAAGCGCTCGGTGTCCAGCTCGTGCAGGAAGACGGAGGCGCGGGCCATCACCGTGGCGGGCGGGTGCCCCTCGGCGGCGTAGGCGCGCAGCACGATCCGCAGCTGGCCCATGACGGCCGCCGCGTGGGTGTCGTGGCCCTGGACGTCGCCGATGACGGCGCCGACCCGCCCGCCGGGCAGCGCGATGACGTCGTACCAGTCGCCGCCGATGTCCCGGCCGAGCCGGGCCGAGCGGTAGCGGACGGCGGTCTGGGCGCCGGGCACCTCGGGGATGCGGCGCGGCAGCATGGCCGTCTGGAGACCCTCGGCGAGGTCGTGCTCCTGCTCGTACAGCACGGCCCGCTGGAGACTCTGGGCGATGCTGCTGCCGAGGGCGACGAGCAGCGTCCGCTCGTCCTCGCTGAAGCCGGCCCGGTCGCTGTACAGCAGGCCGAGGGCGCCGATGGGCCGGGCCTGGGCGATGAGCGGCAGATAGGCGGCGGCGGTGATGCCCAGCCCGCTGATGTGCGGCCAGAGCACCGGGTAGGAGTCGGCGAAGTCCCGCGCCGAGTCGATGAACCGCGGGCGGAGGGTGCGGATCACCTCGCTCATCGGATACGGCTCGTCCACCCGGGTGAAGCGGGTGCCCGGGACGAACGCGCCCGCGGGCCCCTCGGCGACGAGGTGGATGCGGCCGGCCTCCAGGAGCCCCATGACGAGGCTGGCGGCGCCGAAGTGCTCCAGGGCGTGCGAGTCGTTCAGCAGGTCGATGACGTCCTGGACGGTCCGCGCGTACGCCAGGGCCGCGGTGGTGCCCTCGACGACGCCGGCGCGCTGCCGGCGTCCCTCGTCGAGCCCGAGGCGGGCGGCGGACTCGCTGAGCTCGTGGGTGGCGTCGCGCACGACGCCGACGATCCGGACCGGCCGGCCCGAGGCGTCGCGGTGGACGAGGCCCTGGGTGTGGGTCCACTGGTGCCTGCCGTCGCGGCGGCGGATCCGGAAGTAGGCGCCGTACTGCTCGCTGCCCTCCTTCAGCGCCTGCGCCACCATCGTGTCGAGGCGGCGGCCCTCGTCCGGCAGCACCCGGGTGCCGAGCGACTCGGGCCGGTCGTCGTACTCCGCGCGGTCCATGTCGAAGACCTCGAGCGCGGCGTCGTCCATGATCATGACGCCGTCGACCAGGTCCCAGTCGAAGCCGCCCATCCGGAAGGCGGAGCCGTACTCGGAGAGGATCCGCGCCCCGCCGGCCCGCTCCTCCGACGCACGGCGGGGTGGTTCGACCGCCTCCCCGCCCCCTGTGCCCGCGCTCATGGGGCCACGCTAGGCGCAGCTCCGCCCCCGCGCACCAGGAAGATCGGATTCACCCCGGGAATGTCTCCTGGCGGTCCGGCGGGGGACCCGCCGGGAACAGCTCGTCCTGCGGCAGCTCCCCGTCCGGCTCGGCCGGCGGGTCCACGGGCGGCTCGGTCCCCGGGTCGGGGTACGGGTCGGCGTACGGATCGGGCAGGGGGGACGCCTCCGAGGGCGGGGCGGGCGGCTCGGGGACCGCCGGCGGCGCGCTCGGCGGCTCCTGGGGCGGGGAGGACGGGTCCGGCACGGGCTCGCGTCCCGGGGCGTCGGGCACGGGGGGCGTGGCGTCGGGGGTGGCCTCGCCGGTCTGGGTGCACCGGTCGGGGTCGCAGGCCGGTGCGACGTCGGGCTTGCGGTCCTGCTCGCCGTCGCTGCCGACGCGCCGCTCGATCCAGCTCCGGTCGGCGGCGTTGACGATGACGAGACTGCTGACGACGGTGGAGGTCGGCCGCACGGCGATGACCCGGTCGGGGTCGAACCCGTCCCAGGGCTCGCCCTGGTGGACGCCCTCCTTGACCGCGACCGGCGTGCGCAGCGGGTTCCCGCAGGCACAGCGGACCCTCGGGGCGCCGTACTGGTCGACGAGGACCGCCGTGCCGGTCTGCAGGACGGACTGGAAGGCGAGGGGCCGGCCGGCCCGGTAGCCGTGGCCGGTGACCCGGGTGTCGGAGCGCAGCACGACCGGGGTGAGTCCGCGCAGCCAGTCGCCGACCTGGGCCTCGGGGATGCCGGCGGCCTCGGCGAAGGCGCGGGTCTTGCCCGGGTCCGCGGCGAGGAAGGCCGCCTGCTGCTCGACGTCGCAGCTGGCCTCCGCGCGCGTGCCGCCGTAGAGCCCGGGCGTGGAGCCGGTGACCTCGCGGACCTCGAACGCCTCGGCGGGCGGGCGGTCCGGGGCGGGCCGCGGCGGGCTGACCCGGTCGGTCGACGCTGTGAAGGGGTCGGGGCCCGGGGCGCCGACCGGCTGGAGGAGGATGTCGCGCGCCGCGGAGGCCGCCGCCTGCTCCCCGCCGGCGGTGGGCGTCTCCCCGCTCGCCGAGCACCCCGCGATCAGCAGGGCCGAGGCGACCGCGGCGGCTGCCGCGCGCGCGGTCCCGGCCGTGGCGGGGCGTCCCGCTCCGCGCGGCGCGGCCGGGGAGCCGGCCTCGGCGGACGGGAGGTCTCCGATGGACGGGAGGCCGCCTCCGACGGACGGGAGGTCCGCTCCTGCGGACGGGAGGTCGCGGGCGTCGGCGGCCGGGGCCGCGTCGACGGTCCCGGCCGGCCCGGCCTGCGGGCCGGTCCGGGCGGACGGGGCCGCGTCGACGGGCGGGGGCGGGGACGTCCGGTCGGCGGCGGGTGTGCGCCGCGTCCGGCGCGAGGGGGTGCGCACCTTGGTTCTCCCGCTTTCTCTCCCCGGGCCCGCGGCCCGGTTCCGGCCAGTCCTCCATGTCTGTCGCAGTCCGTGACGGGCCGCAAGCGGAGGGAGGCCGACCGGGTCGGGCGCCACCCTCTCGGCGGCCGTCCGCCCCAGCGGCGCGCGCCCCGCGCGCGAGCGGGACGCCACCCGCCCTCCACTTGAACGCGTTCAAGAAAAGTCCTACGCTCAACTCGCCAGTTGAACGCGTTCAAGTGGGGGTGGTGACGCATGGCCGCACCGACGGCCCTGGTGGCCCCGATCGTCATGATCGGAATGTTCTGGGTGGTGCCGACCGGGCTCGCGCTCCTCGACGGCCCCCGGCCGCCGGGGTGGGACGCGCTCCGCCGGGCCTGGCCGTACCTCGCCGTCCCCGGGGCGCTCTCCCTCTGGCTGCCCCGGTCCACCGGCGCCGCCGCACTGGCCGCCGTGTACGCGCTCGCCACCCTGGCGCTCGCCCTCCAGGCCCCGGCCCGGATCTACCTCACCCGGTGCCTGCGGCCGCGGGAGACGGCCGTCCTCACCGCGCTGGCCGCGCCGTCCGTGGCCGGCGTCGCACTGGTCGCGGAGCGGGCCGGGCACCCGCTGTTCGGCTTCGAGCTCGGCATCCTCGCGCTCACGGTGCCGCACTTCCACTTCGCCGGGTTCGCCGCCGCGCTGGTCGCCGGCCTCGTCTGCCGCGCCTCCGACGGCCCGGCGGCCCGCTGCGCCGCGCTCAGCGTCCCCGCCGGGACCGTGCTCGTGCTCGCCGGCTACTTCGTGGACGACTGGGCCGAACTCGTGGGCGCCGTCGTCCTGACCGCAGGGATGGCCGCGGTCGCCGTCCTGACCCTGCGGGAGCGCCGGGAGCTCGCGGCGGACCCGCTCACCCGGGCGCTGCTCGCCGTCTCGGCCCTCGTCCTCGTCGTCACCATGCTGCTCGCGCTCAGCTGGGCGCTCGGCGAGGCGACCGGCCTGCCGCACCTCTCCCTGACCTGGACGGCCGCCACCCACGGGGTCGGCAACGCCCTGGGCTTCGCCGTCTGCGCCCTGCTCGCCCGGCACCGCCTCCGGGCCGCGGAACGGCCCGCCGGCCCCACCGCCACTCCCCCGCCCCTCCCTCCGCGAACGGAGATCCCGGCATGACCCGCCTCACGCACGACCTCTCCCGGCCCGCCCGGCCCCGCCCGGCCCTCACCTACCCCGAGGTCGGGGCCACCCGCACCCCGGAGACGCTGCCGGACGACTACCACCACCTGCGGCACAGCGTGACCGTCGGCAGCGGCCGCGCCGCCTTCGAGACGGCCGGCGCCGCCGTCACCACCTGGGCGATGCACCGCGCCTCGGGGGCGCGAGTGCGCAGCGAGGCCCCGCGCGCGGCGCCCGGCGCCACCCTGGAGGTGTCGATGGGCCTCGGCCCCGTCCGGCTCGGCGCCCCCTGTTCGGTGATCTGGACGGCGTACGAGCGGAACCGCACCGGTTTCGCCTACGGCACCCTGACCGGGCACCCGGAGCGCGGCGAGGAGTCGTTCGTCGTCTCGCTGGAGCCCGGCGGCACCGTCCGCTTCACGGTGACCGCGTTCAGCCGGCCCGCCACCTGGTACACCCGGCTCGCCGGGCCCGTGGTCCCGCTGCTCCAGCGGGCGTACGCGCGCCGCCTCGGCCGGACGCTCCGGCGCCTCGTCAGGAGCTGACCCCGGGCCGATACTGGAAGCGATGGAGTGGTTCACGGCACCCGACCAGTGGCTGGGCCGGATCGTCTTCCAGCGGGGCCTCGCCGGGCTGTACTGCGTGGCGTTCCTGTCGGCCGCCCTCCAGTTCCGGGCGCTGATCGGCGAGCGCGGCATGCTCCCGGTCCCGGAGTACGTGCGCCGCACCCGCCCGCGCCACACCCCCTCGCTCTTCCACTGGCGCTACTCCGACCGGCTGTTCGCCGCGGTCTCCTGGTCGGGGGCCGCCGTGGCGCTGGCGCTCGTGGCGGGCGCCGGGGACGCGGTCCCACTGCCGGTGTCGATGCTCCTGTGGTTCCTGCTCTGGGGGCTGTACCTGTCGATCGTGAACGTGGGCCAGACCTGGTACTCCTTCGGCTGGGAGTCGCTGCTCCTGGAGACCGGCTTCCTCGCCGTCTTCCTGGGCAACGACGACACGGGCCCGCCGGTCCTCGTCCTCTTCCTGCTGCGCTGGCTGCTCTTCCGGGTCGAGTTCGGCGCCGGGCTCATCAAGATCCGCGGCGACCGCTGCTGGCGCGACCTGACCTGCCTGTACCACCACCACGAGACCCAGCCGATGCCCGGTCCGCTGAGCTGGTTCTTCCACCACCTCCCCCGGCCGCTGCACCGGGTGGAGGCCGCGGCGAACCACGTCGTCCAGCTGTGCGTCCCGTTCCTGCTGTTCACGCCCCAGCCGGTCGCCACGGTCGCGGCCGGGCTGATGATCGCGACCCAGCTGTGGCTGGTGCTCTCCGGCAACTTCGCCTGGCTCAACTGGATCACCATCGTGCTCGCCCTGTCCGCGGTGGACACCTCGCCGCTCACCGGCGACCGCCCGCGGCCGGACCCGCCGCTCTGGTACGCGGTCCTCGTCGTCCTGGTGACCGTGCTCGTCCTGGTCCGCAGCCACCGGCCGGTCCGCAACCTGCTCTCCCGGAACCAGGCGATGAACCGCTCGTTCGACCCGTTCCACCTGGTCAACACCTACGGCGCCTTCGGCACGGTCGGCCGGGTCAGGGACGAGATCGTCGTGGAGGGCACGGCCGAGGCGTCCCCGGGGCCGGGGACGGTCTGGCGGGAGTACGGCTTCAGGGGGAAGCCCGGCGACCCGCGCCGGCTGCCCCGCCAGTTCGCCCCCTACCACCTGCGGCTCGACTGGCTGATGTGGTTCGCCGCGCTCTCGCCCGGGTACGCCCGCGACTGGTTCGGGCCCTTCGTCGAGCGGCTGCTCGACGGGGACCGGGACACCCTGCGGCTCCTCGCGCACAATCCCTTCCCGGACGCGCCGCCGACGCACGTCCGCGCCCGCCTCTACCGGTACCGCTACACGACCTGGCGCGAGCTCCGCGCGAGCGGCGCCTGGTGGCACCGGACCCTGCTGCGCGAGTACCTGCCGCCGACCCGGCTACGGGCACCGGTGGACCGGAGGTGAGACGGCGGCGGGACGGCGTCCGCCCGCGCCTGTGCCCCCGGCCGCCGGAACACGGGTTCCGGCGAGCGGGGGCACAGGTGCCGAGCGGGTGTCGTGTCAGAGCACCGGCTCAGTCGATGCCGGGCAGGATGTGGGGCTCGGCGAGGTCGTCCTCGTAGCCCGCCAGGCGGATCGGGGCCGAGCGGGCCCACACTTCGAGGCTTCCCAGCTCGCCCTTGCGGCGGGGCCGCTCGACGGGTTCGGCCGGTCGCGGATCCTGCTTCGTCAGTTCGGGTGTCACCGCGCACTCCTTTGTGTCGCGTACCTGTGGGACAAGTGCCGGTCGGTCGCGGTGGCGCCGTTCGTCGGGCGGGACCGCGGCCTTGTCAGGCCAGTCCCCGGGCCGGCTGTGAGGAGGTGTGTCTCCTCGGTGGCCGACCGTGGACATCAGAGTAACCAAATGAGCGGATCCGCGCTCTACCGGGCTTCAAAGTGTGACGCGATCGGGTGACATACGTCGAATGAGCGCCCTACCGATCGGTAGAACGCTCATTCCAGACGAGGGGCCGTGCGGCCCGGGTCACCAGTTGGCGGGCGCGTAGTCCTTGAGGAAGCAGCCGTACAGGTCCTCGCCGTCCTCGCCGCGGACGATCGGGTCGTAGACCCGGGCCGCGCCGTCGACCAGGTCGAGCGGGGCGTGGAAACCGGCCTCCGCGAGGCGCAGCTTGTCGAAGTGCGGACGCTCGTCGGTGATCCAGCCGGTGTCGACCGAGGTCATGAGGATGCCGTCCGTCGTGAACATCTCCTGGCCGCTGGTGCGGGTCACCATGTTCATCGCGGCCTTGGCGGCGTTGGTGTTCGGGTGGCCGGCGCCCTTGTAGCCGCGACTGAAGACGCCCTCCATGGCGGAGACGTTCACGACGTAGGCTCGGCCGCTCGCGGCCTTCCTCGCCGCCTCGGCCATCACCGGCCGCAGCTTGCTGATCAGGATGAACGGCGCCGTGTAGTTGCACAGCTGGGTCTCCAGCAGCTCCACCGGGGAGATCTGCTCGATGCTCTGCACCCAGGTGTTGGACTCCACGACGTCCGGGACCAGGCCGCCCGCGTCGATGGCGGTGCCGTCGAGGTGCCGGGCGAGGGAGGCGTTGCCCGCGACCAGTGCGAGGTCGGCGACCTGCTGTGCCTCCAGACCGCTCACCCCGACGGGCAGCGACGAGCCGCCCACGAGCTCGCCGACGGCGCCCGAGTTGAAGGCGCCGATGACGTGGTGGGCGGGGAGCTCTCCGGCCGGCAGCGGGGCGCTCTCGCCGTCGACGAGGGCGGCGTACGCCGACGGCAGCCGGCGCACGGTCTGCGTCGCGTTGTTGATCAGGATGTCGAGCGGGCCGGCCTCGGTCATCTGGTCGGCCAGCGCCACGGCCTGGGCCGGGTCGCGCAGGTCGATGCCGACGACCTCCAGGCGGTGCATCCACTCCGCCGAGTCCTCCATCGCCTTGAAGCGGCGGATGGCGTCCTTCGGGAAGCGGGTCGTGATGGTGGTGTGGGCCCCGTCGCGCAGCAGCCGCAGCGCGATGTACATGCCGATCTTCGCGCGGCCGCCGGTGAGCAGCGCGCGCTTGCCGGTGAGGTCGGCGCGGGCCTCGCGCTTGGCTCGGTTCTCGGCCGCGCAGCGCTGGCAGAGCTGGTGGTAGAAGTAGTCGACCTCGACGAACCGTGCCTTGCAGACGTAGCACGAGCGCGGACGCTGGAGTATCCCCGCGATCCGCCCCTCCTCGGTGATCGAGGAGGGCAGGATGCCCTCGGTCTCGTCGTCGATGCGCTGGGCGGAGCCGGTGGCCGTGGCCTCGGTGACCGCCTTGTCGTTGGCGGTCTTGGCGGCCCGGCGCTCCTGGCGGCGGCGCTGCTTCACGGTCCGGTAGATGCCGGCGGTGGCCCGCCGGACCCGGATCGCGTCCGGGTGGTCGACGTCCAGCTTGTCGAGCTCGTCGAGGACGCTGAGGCAGACGGCCAGGCGCTCGGGGTCGACGCCCGGCCCGTAGTCCTGGAATTCTTCGGTCACCGTCATGGCCTTCGGGATCCTCGTTCGCTCGTACGTCGCCGTTCGCGGGGCTTTCGAAGAAGCAACTTTACGGAGCGGGGGGCCGCGCCTCCAAACTCCTGCCGGGAGCGTGGTCGAAGACACAGTCCCCGCACAGACCGCCGCCCGGGCAGCGGTAGTACAGGCAGCAGCTGGAGCGGCGGAGCCTCGGGCCCCGGACCGTGCCCGCGAGGTCGGGGAGGGCCAGGAGTCCGGAGACGAGCGCGCCGGCCCGCTCGGCGACCTCGGGGCGGCGGTGGACCGCCGCCCACCTGGCCAGTTCGCGCAGCGCCCCGGCGAGGGCCGAGCCCGCGTTCCCCCACAGCAGCCGGGGCGAGATCCCGCCGTCGCGCCGCAGCGCCGCGTGCAGCGGGACGAGATGGGCCTCCACGACGGCCGCGGCCAGGTCCTCGACGGTGGCGGGGCGGGTGTCCGCGCCGGACCACCACAGGTCGTCGGGGGAGGTGAGGGCGCCGTCCCAGTGGAGCTCGGCGGGGGCCAGGGCCGGGAAGCGCCCGGAGAGCGCGGCCGGCCCGAGCGCCGTCGACCAGAGGCGGGCCGCGAGACCGAGGTGGGCGACGGAGGCGGCGACCCGCCGCTCGTCCGTGCCGAGGCGGGCGGCGACCCGGTCCACGCGCGCGGTGAGCGGGCCGTCCTCGCCCTCGTACAGCCGTGCCAGCGGGCGGTGCGCGCCACCGCCCTCCGGCGGTGTGGTCCGCAGGGCGAAGAACCCGCCCACCGATCCGCTCTCGACGAGATCCACGCCCCTGCCCCCGGTCCTGTCGCCCCGCCGTCCGTCCGGGCCCGGCGGCGCCTGGAGGGAGCCGCCGTCGCGACTCGCCACCCACCGTAGTCACGCGGCCCCGGGCACCGGCCTCCGGGCACCGATTTCACGAGTGCTCCGGGGCCTCCCGAGCCCTCCCCGCGAGGCCGGAAAAGTCGCTTTGCACCCGTTGCGACCTGCGACGGCGTACATCCGGAGGCGTACGCGGCGGCCGTGTACTGCGCCAGGGGTACGGGCGAAGACGTCCCCTGGTACGACGACGCGATCGGCCGGGAAGAGAGATCGTGGAGAGTATGAGTCCTCTCATGCTGTCCGTCGTCCTCGCCCTGGTCTCCGCGGTCGCCTACGCCTCCGCGGCGATCGTGCAGGAGCGGGTCGCGGCCTCCGATCCCGGTGCGGGCTACGCCCCGCTGCGCAACCCGGCCTGGTGGGGTTCGGTCCTCCTCAACGGCGTCGGCGCGGCCCTGCACGTCGCCGCCCTCGCGTACGGGCCGCTCAGCCTGGTCCAGCCGCTGGGCGCGCTCACGATCGTCTTCGCACTGCCCCTGGCCGCGGTCTTCGTCGGCCGCCGGGCCGGACGGCGGGCCTGGCGCGGCGCCGTCATGGCCACCGCGGGCCTGGCCGGACTGCTGAGCCTCACCAGCGGCGCCGAGTCCGGTGCGCCCGCCGACGACGAACGCTGGCTGCTCACGGCGGCCACGTTCGGCGCCCTGGCCGTGCTGTTCACCGTGGCGCGCCTGATGGGGCGCTCGGTGCTGCGCAGCATCGTGCTGGCCGCCGCGGCGGGCGTCTCGTTCGGCATCGCGTCCGTCTTCACCAAGGCGGTCGCCGAGGAGTGGACGCCGAGCGCCCCGTTCGCCGAGTGGACGGCGCTGCTCGTCCTGTCGGCTCTCGCCGTGGCGGGGCTGCTGCTCTCCCAGGCGTCCTACCGGGGCGCGGGGCTCGCCGCCCCGCTGGCCACCGTCACCGTGGTCAACCCGGTCGTCGCCGCGGCCGTGGGCCTCACGCTCTTCGGCGAGGGCTTCCGGTACGGCGCCGCCGGCACCGTCGCCGCGCTGATCTGCGGCGCGGTGGCGACGGGCGGACTCGTCCAGCTCATGCTCGACCGGATGGCCGTGCCCCCGGAGACGGCGTCGGAGTCACCGGCGGCCGCGCCGTCGGCGGCGCGGCCGGACCGGGGACCGGAGCCGGCCCGCAAGGCGGCGGTCCGGACGCCGGCCGGGGACCGCGGGACGGCGGTCCGGGAGTCAGAGGCCGACTCCCCGGGCCCTGAGGTAGGCCAGCGGGTCGATGTCGGATCCATACCCGGGACCCGTGCGCACCTCGAAGTGGAGATGCGGTCCCGAGCTGTTGCCGGTCGATCCTGAGCGCGCGATGCGCTGACCGGCCTGCACCCGCTGGCCTTCCCTGACGGTGAGAGCGGAGAGGTGCGCGTACTGGCTGTACCGGCCGTCGTCGTGGCGCAGCACGATCTGGTAGCCGTACGCCCCTCCCCAACCCGCGGAGACGACCCTGCCGCCGGCCACGGCCTTGACCGAGGTCCCGGTGGGCACGGGGAAGTCGACGCCCGTGTGGTAGCCGCTGGACCACGAGCTGCCGGGCTTGCCGTAGCGGGTCCCGATGCCCGCGGAGACCGGGGCCGAGTAGCGGGGCTCGTCGGTGTCGGCGACCGGGCGGGGCTTCGGTGCCGGCTTCGCGGCGGGCTTCGGGACCGGCCTGGCTGCCGGCTTCGAGACCGGCTTGGCCACGGGCCGGGGCGTGGGGGTGGCGGCGGGGCGCGTGGCGGTGCCGGCGGACGGCCGTGTCACGGGCTTCGCCGCGGGGCGGGACGCCGGCTTCACGGCGGGCTTCGTCCCGGGCCTGCTGGCCGGGTGGGAGGCGCTCGGCCGGGGCTGCGGTGTCGCGGGCCGCGCGGCGGGCGGCTGGGCGGTGGCGGGGCGGGCCCCGCCGGTCCGCGGGGCGTCCTGCGCGGGCCGCGCCGTCCTGACGACCGGGACGGGCTTCGCCTCGTCCGCCTTCTTCGGCGCGGCGATGCGGAGGGTGAGCCGCTGGCCCGGGTGGATGAGGTCGGGGTCGTCGCCGACGACCGACCGGTTCGCCTCGTACAGACCCTTCCAGCCGCCCCGCACGTGCTCGTCGCGGGCGATCGCCGACAGCGAGTCGCCGGGCGTCACGGTGTACATCTCGCGGACGGTCGGCACGTCGGTCGGGCCGGCGGGCCGGGCGGGCTGCCCGGGTAACGCGCGCTGCCCGGGCAGGGAGGCGGTGCGGGGCGCGTTCCCGCCGCCGGGCGCCTGCCCCTCCGCCGCGCGCGCGGGGTCGCCGCTCTCCGGCGCGGGACCGCCGCGGGCGAGGCCCGCGCGCGGGCCGCACGCCGGCCAGGCACCGGGCCCCTGCCCCTTGAGGACGCGCTCGGCGACGGCGATCTGCTGGTCCCTGGAGGCGAGGTCGGCGCGCGGCGCGTAGTGCGTGCCGCCGTAGCTCTCCCAGGTCGACTGGCTGAACTGCAGCCCGCCGAAGTAGCCGTTTCCGGTGTTGATGCGCCAGTTGGAGGAGGACTCGCAGGACGCGACCTTCTCCCACACGTCGAGCGACGCCGCCTGCACCGCGCCCGCCCCGATGAGCGGGAGCGCCATCCCGGCGCCTCCCGCGGTGACGGTGAGCGAGGCGCGGTTGATCCGGCTCGGCTGGTGGCGACGGTGACGTCCGCGTACGGCCATGGGTGGGCCCCCCTTGAACACAGCAGCAGCCGTCCAAGTTAGGGGTGGCGCACGCTCCGTGACAAGGGCTTCGCGGAACCTCAAGCCCCCTGTGTCACCTTCCTGTTGACGCGCCTCCGTGACCAGCAGGTCCCGGCTGCGGCTGAGGCTCGGGTTCCGGTACGGGCCCGCCGGGCTGCGGCGGTCCGGGGTCCGGCGGGACCGGCACCGGGTTCGGCGGCGGCACCGGCGTCGGCGTCGGCGTCGGCGTGGGGGGCGTGGGGGGCGGGATCGGCGACGGGGGCAGCGGATCGGGATACGGGTGCGTCATCACGGACCTCTCGGTCGACGGGCTCCTGCGGACGGGCTCCGCCTACCCAGGGTCGCCCGCCCGACGCACCCCCGCCCGCCGGACCCCTCGTTCGGGTCATCCCGCGTCGGCCCCCAGGAGCGGGACGGGGGGGGGGGGGGGGGGGGGGGAGAGCCACGCCCCCCCCCCCCCCCCCCCCCCCCCCCCCCCCCCCCCCCCTCTCCGGAGCCTCCCTCCGGGCCGCCGCCCCTCCTGCGCGCGCTCCCTCGGCTCAGACCTGCGCGGCCACCGCGTGCGGCGGGCGCACCGTGTCGCTCCCCGGGACCGGCGCGGACGCGTCCGCCCCCAGCTCCACGATGCGGTTCTCCCCGTCGACGTGCACCACGCGCGGCACGAACGTCCGCGCCTCCGCGTCCGCGACCTGCGCGTAACTGATCAGGATCACCAGGTCCCCGGGGTGCACCAGATGCGCCGCCGCCCCGTTGATCCCGATCACCCCGGAGCCCCGCTCCCCCTCGATCACATACGTCTCCAGCCGCGCCCCGTTGTCGATGTCCACGATGTGCACCAGCTCACCGGGCAGCAGATCCGCCGCCTCCATCAACTCCGCGTCGACCGTCACCGACCCGACGTAGTGCAGGTCCGCCTGGGTCACGGTGGCCCGGTGGATCTTCGACTTGAACATGGTACGGATCATGAAAATATCTCCCGATATGTCTGCTCCCTGCCTACATTTCGCAGGTCAAGGGCGGTCTTCGGAGCGTACAACCCTTCGCGTGTTCGGTCAGCTGTCCCCAGGTGTCTCCGGACTCACATTCGCCAGGGCGGCGTCGGGCCCGCTCCCGCATGACAGTGCACCCCGCGCCGGTGGATCCGGCGCGGGGTGCACTGTCATTCATGCGGGACCGTGACTACAGGCCGGCCCATGGATCTTCATCGTCGAAGAGGTCGGCCTCCTCGCGCCAATGGACGAATTCCTGAGGGATTTCGTTCCACAGCGTCTCGTCACCGAACGGATTCCCGTCCCATTCACCGACGAAGGTCCGGCGAAGGAACTCCGCCATACCGCAGGCGTACTCCTTCCAGGCGTCCCGCTTCCGATTCCTGAAAACGGTCACCGTCCAGTCGTCAGGATCGGCCGCCGACGTGCGCCAACAGGCGATGTCGCCGACCACGGTGATGCCCCAGGCGATGACGGGCGGGAGAGCGCCCGCCTCGGAGGGGAGGCCGGAGGCCGGCCAGGTCGCGAGGGCGTTGGCCGTCTCCTGCCCCATACCGTTCGTGCCGTCCAGAGCCGGCGTGCTGGGGTGGATCACCTCGAATGACTCGCTGATGCCACCCGATCCGTACTCCGCCATGAAGGCGACGTAGTCGGAAGGGAAGGCGGTGCCCCATGCCGCTTCGAGCGCCGGCCAGTCCACCTGCTCGTTCTGACCGTGGTCCGACGGCATCAGCCGCCGAAGTGATGCGATGCCCGGGTGCTCAGGGCCGGATTCGCTGGGATCGGTGCTCACGGGGTGGCTCCAGTGGGTATGGGGTCGGTCGTTCCGGGCTTGTTCCAGGTGCCGAGGTTGCGCCATTGCTGGAACCTCGGACTGTAGATGGAGTTCGGAACGATGCCGTCCTTGCCCTTGATGCTGAGTCCGGGCCGACCGTCCTCGTACCATCCCGATGCCGTGATGGTGAAGGACGTGGGCACCGTTCTGTTCCCTGAGTAGTGGGGCTCGACGGTGTACCGGACGATCTGCCCCTCGTCGACCGCCTTGCGCACCTTCTCCTCGATGCTGCGCATGTGGTCAGTCATGTGCCCCGGGCCCACGACCTGCGCGTTGGCCTGGCGGGAGCACGTGGCGAGGTTCGCGAGGTCGGTGCCGGAACCGCCGAGGTCGGATCCGATCAGGTGGCATGCGTTGATGCTGTACTTGGGCTCAAGGCCCAGATACCTGGCCGTCTTGCCGGCCCACTTGTAGCCCGGCGGCTTGATCCCCTTCTTCGTCCCGGTGCCTCCCTCGACCTCTGCCGCGTCGAGGCATGCCTCCGCCGTGGTCGCCCGGTTCCCGTTCGCGGCGTCGGGAACGCCGTATCGGGTCCAGCCCTCGCCGCCCTCCCGACAGTCACGCGCCTCATCGTCGGTGCCGGTGGCACCGCCCGGGCCCGGATCCGCGCCAGGCGCGTCCTGGGTGTCCGGGACCTGGTCCGGGTTGAGCACCGTGTCGGTGCCGCCCGCCAGCAGGGCGAGGAGGTTGGCGCCGCTGACGGCCATGTCGACGGCCTTGGTGGCGGACCAGACAGCCGTGCTGGGGTTCCAGTCCGGCTTGGGGATGTGCTTCGGCGCCGGGGGCGGGTTCTTGCCGGTGTAGGGGTTCTGCGGCTCCCTCGGCTGCGGGGGTGCCGTCGGCCGCTTCGGACGGGTCAGTGTGGCGGTGCCGCCACGGCTCCGGCCGCCGCCCGAGTAGTTGTGCCCACCGCCGTTGCCGCTGCTGGTACTGGTGCTGCCGCCGCGGTGGTTGCGCATGTACTGCTTCTCGGCCTGGAGGTCGTCCCGGCCGCCCCAGTTCCCACTGCTGCTGTTGTCGCGGTACTGCTGTGCGGCACAGCTCGGCTTGCTCAGGCAGTCGGTGTTTCCGATGCTGTACTGCTCGGCGAGGAACGCCTCCCAGAAGACGCAGCCGGCGGGTCCGCCGAGCAGCCTCTTGAAGAAGAGCGACTTCTTCTGCTTCCTGATGTCGAAGCAGTCCCACACGAGATGGCCCGACGGGTCGATCCCGTTCATCGGGCTCGCGTTGGCATAGGTGTAGCGGTTGGCCTGGACCGACGGGTTCGGGTCCAACTGCCAGGTGTCGCGGCTGGTGAAGCCGCCGGTGCCGGGCTGGTACCAACGGGCCGCCATGTTGACTTCGCCGGTGGACGCATCGGTCCAGCCGGACTGGTAGCCGACGGCCGGGTTGGTGCCGCTGCCGGCGGTGACCTTGCCGGAGGCGTCGTACGCCCGCGAGGAGCTGACCGTGGTGCCGTCCGCCGAGAGGCCGGCGACCAGGTCGGTGTGGCCGTCGGTGACGGCCAGCCGCTCCGAGCCCGCGGTCCCGGTGGTGGCGCTGGCGAGCAGCGTGCCGCCGGGGGTGCGGGTGTAGGTGGACGTGCCGTCCTTGACGAGGTTGTTGGAGCCGCCGTCGTAGCTGAAGGCGGTGCCGTTGTGGGTCATGACCCGGTCGAGCGAGTCGTAGGTGAAGTTGCTCGTGCCGTTCGACACGGTGCGCTCGAAGGCGTCCGAGTTGATGGTCCGGGTGATGCCCGCGTCGGTGACCGACTTGACCGTTCCCCGCGCGGAGTAGTCGAACGTCTGGGTGCCCCAGGCCGTCAGCCGGTTGCGCGAGTCGTAGCTGCCGGCGATGTCTCCCTTCTTCGTGAGGTTGCCGGCCTTGTCCCACTCGTAGGCGGTGGTGGTGCCCCCGCTCGTCTCCGAGGTCATTCGGCCGGCGAGGTCATAGGCGTACGTCCGGGCGCCCGCGCCGGCCGTGCCGGCGGTGGTCTTCTTGACCATCCGGTTGTCGAGGTCGTACTCGTAGGCCGTGCCCTGGACGAGGGCGCCACCGCTGGTCTTCCTGACGCTGTCGTCCGCGAGGCGGCCGAGGCCGTCGTAGGTGTACGAGCGTTTCGCGCCGACCGTCCACGTGCCGCCGGCGCCGGGGCGGGCGTACTCGTCCACCGTCGGTCGTCCGGCCGCGTCGTAGCTGCTGCGCACCCGGGTGCCGGTGAGCGGGTCGGTGGTGGTGTCGAGGCGTCCGGCGGTGTCGTAGGTGAAGGCGGTGGCGCCCGCCGCGTCGGTGCGGGAGGTCATCTTGCCGTCCGCGTCGTACGCGTAGGACGAGGTGCCGCCCGGACCGTCCGTGGTCAGGATCTGGCCGCGGTCGTTGTAGGTGTAGGTGTTGCCCGCGAGAGCCCCGTCGCCGCCGACGCCGGTCAGACGGCCGGCCAGGTCGTAGGAGAGGGACCGCGGACGGGTGGCCACGGCGGTGCCGGAGCCGGTCTCGGCGGTGAGCCGGTCCAGGTCGTCGTACGTCTTCTGACGCTTGACGTTGCCCGGGAGCAGCTCGCTGACCAGGCGGCCGGCCGCGTCGTAGACGCTCGTCCACGTGCGGTTGGCCGCGGCCGGGTGGAGGGTGGTGCTGGGTTCGATCGTGGACTCGGGCTGGCCCCACGCGTTGAACGTGTAGTAGGTGATCTTGCCTCGGCCGTCGGTCAGGCGCGTGCGGTTGCCCGCCACGTCGTAGCCGAAGGTCGTGGTGATCGAGTCGGCGGCCGTGGCCGTCACCGGTTCGACCTGCTTGGTGAGACGACCGAGCGCGTCATAGGTGTACGTGCTGCGCGCGCCGGTGGCCGAGACGGATGCGGTGACGTTGCCGTCGGCGTCGTATTCGGTGGCGAACGTGCGCAGGGCCGTCGCACCGGTCCCGTAGTCGGACACCGAGAGCGGCCGGCCTTCGAGGCCGTACGCGGTGACGGTCCTGCGGCCGGTCGCGTCCTTGCTCTCGGTCTGGCGGCCGAGGCCGTCGTAGACGGCGCTGCTGGTGCCGCCCGCCGGGTCGGTGACCGTCAGGCTCTGACCGGCCTTGTCGTAGGTCGCGGTGGTGACGCGGCCGCCGGGCGTGGTCGAGGAGACCTGGTTGTTCGCGTCGTCCCAGGTGAAGCGGGAGACGAGGTTCTGGAGGGTGGGCCTGCGCTCGACCGTGGTGGCGGTCAGCTTGCGGCCCAGTTCGTCGTAGGTGGACTCGGTGCGTGCTCCTGTGGGGTCGGTCGCGGTGAGCGGCAGGCCGGTCGGGGTCCAGGTGTAGGTGGAGACTCCGCCGCCGGAAAGGCCGGTGGAGGTGCCGTTGAAGGTCGCGGCGCCCGGGGCCTGGAGGCCCTGCGCCCCGGCGACGGCCGGGTCGGTCTTGCTGGCCAGGTAGCCGAGCTGGTCGTACCCGTAGTACGTGACGCGGCCCAGCGGGTCGGTCGTGGAGGCCGTGTTGCCGACCTTGTCGTACGTCGTGCGCGAGACGGCCGTGATCGGCGCGGTCGCGCCCGGCGGGGTGTAGTCGGGCAGCGTGAGCGCGACGGTGCGGCCCAGCTTGTCGGTCTCCGTCCTGGTGACCAGGCCGCGCAGGTCGCGCGACTCGGTGGCCTCGCCGAAGGTGTTGTAGCCGACGAGGGACTTGGGGGTGACGGTGGTGGCCGCACCGCCGTTCTCCTCGGCCTGCACCTGCGGAGCGGTCTGCTCGACCAGGCGGCCCAGCGCGTCGAACCGGCCCGTGCTCGTGATGCCGCGCGCGCTGGTCTGGGTGAGCGGGAGGCCCCGCTGGTCGAACGTGGCCGACGAGACCCGGGTGGTGGTGCCGTCGGTGACGGTCTGCTTCACCGGGTTGCCCACCGCGTCGAACTCGGACGTCGACGTGATCTTCTTCCCGGTGCCGTCGATCGACTGCGTCTGCTCGGTGAGCCGGTCCTCGGCGTCGTAGGCGAAGGTGGAGACCCGGTTCAGTCCGTCGGGGTCGAACACCGAGCGGGTGGTGCGGCCGAGGGCGTCGACGGTGTTCACGGTGGTGGCCCCGCCGTTCGCGGTGGCCGACACCGGGTTGCCCGCGCCGTCGTAGACCGTCGCCCCGAGGAGGATGTCCTTCTTCGAACCGTCGGCCTGGGTGACCTGCTTCGCCGTCGTCGTGGCCTGGAGGCCGTCGTCGTAGTAGGTGAAGGCGGTCGTGGCGCCCATCGCGTCCGTCGTCGAGGCCAGCCGTCCGGCCGGGTCGTATGCCTTCGAGGCAAGGACGAGGTCGCGGGTCCGGCCGGACGGGTCGCCCGTCCAGTTCTTCAGCACCGACTCGGCCGGCCGGCCGCGCTTGGTGTACGTGGTCGTGACGACGTTGCCCGCGGGGTCCGTCGCGCTGATCACGCGCCCGAGGGCGTCGTGGCTGTACGTCGACTCGTTGCCGGCCGCGTCCGTCACGCTGTCGTTCAGGCCGCGGGCGTCGTAACGGTAGGTGGTGGTACGGGTGGCGTCGCCTCCGGTGGTGTCCTCCGTGGATTCGGTGAGCAGGTGCCCGTCCGCGTCGTACGTGCGGCTGATGCGGGCGGTGTGGGTGACTCCGGTGATCTCGTTCTTCACGCCCGGGCCGGTCTCCCCGACGAGACGCGACATGGCGTTGTAGGCGTACGTGGTGGTGACGCCGGCCGGGTTGGCGTCGGATACCTGGGTCTCGGTCGTCTTCCGGCCGATGCCGTCGTAGGTGTACGTCGTCACCGCGCCGGAGGGCGCCGTCGACTTGGCCAGGTCACCGCTCGCGAAGTACGCGTAGGAGACCAGGGCTCCGCCGGTGGACTTCTTGGTGGCGACCAGGCCTGCCGGGGTGGTCCCGCCGCCCACCGCGGGTTCGCTGCCCGTGGTGTACGTCGTCGACGCCGTGCGGCCGTCGACCGAGGTGACCGTGTCGGTCAGGCCGAGGGCGGTGTACGAGGTCGTCGTCCGGTAGCGGTTGTCCGTCGCGCCGGAGGAGCGGCCGTCGCGGATCGCGGTCTGCTTGCCGTTGCGCAGGTCCAGCGGGTCGGCGGGGTTGTGGTAGTACTCCGCGAACGAGGTCCAGCAGGAGTTCGCGTCCCGGCAGGTCGTCGTGGAGACGGTGTTGCCGCGCTCGTCGTGACCGGTGATGGTGGCGTGGCCGTTGGGGTCGGTGACCGTGTGCAGGAAGCCACCGGTGTCGTACGCGTACGTGGTGACACCGCCGTCCGCGTTCGTCGAGGCCGTACGGCGCTGGCCGCGGACCGCGTCGAAGGTGCTGGACGTCTTGGCGCCCGTCGGGTCGGTGACCGTCACCGTCGAGGACAGCGAGGAACCCGAGGCGTAGGCGCGCGCCCCGTGGTGGCGGGCGACCTGGTCACCGGTGAGGGCCCGCGGGTAGACCGCGACCTCGTCGATCTGGCCGGTGAAGTACTGCACGCCGTCGCCGGGTGATGCGGGCCACCACGAGGTGTAGCCGGCGCCGATGTAGGCGCGCTGATTGGTCTCGTGCGTGACCGGCACGGTGGTGGTCTGGGCGACCTGCGCGCCGTCGAGGTACAGCGTGTGGGTGGATCCCAGCGCCGTCACCACCGCGTGGTGCCACTCGTTGTCCGTGACCGTGTTCGGCGAGGTGTTCGTCGCCGCGACGCCGCGGGTGAAGTACTGGCCGTGCAGCTTGTCGTCCGAGCCCACGTACAGGACGGGCGCGTAGCCGACGGCGTCCGGGAGCGGCTTCTCCTGGTCGCTGAAGAGCACGCCCGGCTTGGCGGTCCTGAACCACAACTCGACGGACAGGTCCGTGTTCGGCAGGTGCCCGCCGGGAAGTTCGGCCCAGCCGTCACCCTTGAACTCGGCGGCCGTACGGTCGCCGGTGCCGAACGCGCCGGGCTTGCCCGGCACGGCCTTGCTGTAGGTGCCGTCGGCACCGACGGCGGCGACCTTGTTCACGACGGTCGTTCCCGCCGACTCGTCCAGCTGCCAGTAACCGGCCGGGGCGTCCGCCATCACGACGCCTTGGTACTGGTCGCCGTTGCCGGCCACCAGGCGGTTGCGGGCCTTGAAGTGGTCCGCGACGGTCTGGGCGGTCAGCTCGCCGGAGTAGAACGCGGCCTCGTCGAGCTGTCCGGCGAAGTAGCGGGTGGCCGGAGCCTGTCCGTCCCAGGCCTCGCTGGAGTAGCCGCCGCCGAGGTAGGCGTGGTTCAGGGTCTCCGGCTTGACCGTGCCGGGCTGAGAGCCCAGCTTGACGCCGTCGAGGTAGAGCGACTGGCCGGTGGGTCCGCCGGTGAGCACCGTGTGGTGCCACTTGTTGTCGGTGACCTTCACGCCGCCCATGACCGGCCAGCCCGCGGAGGGACCGGTCCAGAAGTGGCCGCGCAGCTTGCCCTCCGCGTCGATGACCAGGCTCGGGTTCCACATCTGCGGAGTGGTGCCCAGCTCGGTGTTCTGCAGCGCGAGCAGGACCCCGCTCGGCTTGTCCGTGCGGAACCACATCTCCACGGAGAGGGAGGTGGCCCCCGCGATCGACTCGCTCGGGACCGAGATGGCGCCCTTGGTGCCGTCGAGGGTGATCGCGCCGTCGTCGCCGTCGAGGAACGCGCCCACACGGCCGAGCGCGACGCCGTCACGGTAGGAGCCGTTGCCGCCGGCGGATATCTCGTCCGCGGCCGCGGCACCGGCGCGGTCGCCGAAGCGCCAGTAGTTGACCGGAGACGAGGCCAGTACGGCATCGCTGTAGGCCTGCGAGCCGGCGGCGTACCGCGGCTCGGAGATCTGCCAGACTCCGCCGTTCTCGTCCGTCACCTTCGTGGCACGACCGGTGTCACCGTCGTATGCGACCAGGGCACCCGTCCGGCCGGACGGCAGGGTGGACTTGGTCAGCTTCGCCCCGCCCGTGCGGGCGTCGAAGCGGGCCTTGATCGCTCCGGCGTCGAGCGCCCGGTGGTAGACCGCGACCTCGTCCATGAGGCCCTTGTAGGAGCGCGTGCCGTACGTGCCGGCGCCGTCCCACGACTGGTCGGTGAAACCGCCGCCGAGGTACGTGTACGTCTTGGTGGAGTGGCTCACGGGACCCGCGAGGGTGCCGACGGCCTGACCGTCGAGGTAGAGGGTCTGGCCGGTGCCGGAGCTGGTCAGCGCGGCATGGTGCCAGGCGTTGTCGGTGACCGTGGCCGTGGAGGTGATCGGGACGAGCCCCCCGTTGGCCTTCTCGAAGGCTCCGCGCAGCTTGCCCGCCGAGTCGACGGCGAGCACGGGGTTGTAGACGTGGGGGTGCGTCGGGCCCAGCGGGTCGTCCTGGAAGCCGACGAGGACGCCGTTCGCCGTGTCCGTCTTGAACCACAGCTCAACCGACAGCACGGTGGAGGGTGTCAGGGTGGATTCCGGCAGCTCCACGTAGGAGGTGGTGCCGTTGAAGGAGACGGCCTTGTTGCCGGTCGCGCCCAGCACGCCCGTGGACCCGAGCGTCACGTCACGGTAGTGGCCGGCGTTCATGCCGGTGCGGGAGACCGCCTCGCTGGCCGCGGACTCGCCCTCGGTCTCGTTCAGCCGCCAGTAGCCGACCGGGCCCGCGTCCTGGACCATGCCCCGGTACTGCGAGCCGGCCGTGTACTCGTACGTCGAGCATGCGGTGGTCGAATCGGGCGGGCAGACCTTGGTCAGCTGGTCACCGGTGTACGTGTACGACCACTTGAGTGCCGGAGCGAGCGGGCCGACGGCGTCGGTGGACACGGAGGCGACGTGTGCGCCGCTCCAGGTGAACGTCAGCGCGCGGTTCGACAGTGCGTCGGTGGCCTTGGTCAGCTTGCCGGTCGTGTACGTGAGGAGCTGCTCGCGGCCGTGGCCGTCCTTGAGCCTGGTCAGCCGGCCCGACGCGTCGAACGTGTGGATCGTGGCCGCCGCGTCGCGCAGCGTCCAACCGCCGCCCGTGACGGCGGTGAGGACATCCACCGAGCCGGCCGGGGCACTGTACGTGCCGTCGCTGTTCTTGCCGAAGCGGACCTGGCTGCCGCTGTCGAGGGTGACGACGACGCTGCCGTCGGGCTCGGCGACGGCCCGCATGTCCCAGCGGGTCGCCCATCCGGTACCGAAGGCGTTGGCGGTACGCGGGTCCTGCGAGTTGTAGGTACGCGTGACCGCGAGCTCGGGGCCCGCCGACGGCACCGCCGCGTCCGTGGCGGCGGTGGCGTAGTTGCCGGCCCGCTCGCCGAAGGTCCGCCCGCTGTCGGCGCCGCCCAGGTGGGAGGTGATGACGGGCTGCGGGACCTGCGTGGTCAGGATCGACGGGGCGGTCCGGGATGACTGGTCCTTGCCGTCGTTGGCGTACGCGTACCAGGCGTACGTCTTGGCCCAGTTCAGCCAGCCGGCCGGAACCGTCCAGCTCTCGGAGGCCGCGTGCGTGTTGCCACGGCAGTTCTTCCGGACGTCCTTGCCCTCGACCTCACACACCTCGAACTGGTACGTCAGCGAGCTCGGGGACTTGTCCAGGTCGGTCGCCTTCGCCCACAGCGTCGGATTGAGGGTGTCGACCACCGTGCCGCTCGGCGGGGCCGCGCCCGTCACGTACGGCGGCGAGTTGACCGCGTCGAAGCGGACCGTCGGGCCGGGGACGCCGTCGTCGACGAAGCTCCGTACGCCGTACTCGTCCATGGTCCACTGGATCGTGTACGTGCCGGGTGCCAGCGGGGCGATCTTCGCGTCGACGGTGGCGGAGGCGCCGGGTGCGACGTCGTAGGGCATGGGGGTCCACCGGATCTTGCTCCAGTAGTCACCGCCGACCTTGTTGCCGTTCGCGTCGAACAGGTCGTAGCGCAGCTTGAAGTTGCTGCTCGCGCCCCAGGTCTGCTGCCCCTGGTTGGTGACGGTGACCTTGAAGGCGCCCTCGCTGGTGGCCGTCGGGGGCTGGACGAAGCCGCCCAGGCCGTACGTGGCACCGTACTTCGACCACGTCACGTCAAGACTGGGCTTGCCGCCGGGGTAGTTGTCGGAGCCGAACTTCTTCCAGCTGTAGGAGTCGTTCGTGGCCGCCTTCACGGCCAGGCCGTAGTTGGCCTTGCGGCCGTGCGTCCAGTCGTCGACCAGCTTGCGGCCGGCATCGCCGAGCGGGATCGACTCCCACGCGGCGGCGCCGCAGGGCCAGCTCGTCGAGCCTTCCGGGCGCCACGCGTGCGCGAAGGACTTGGAGCCCAGGGCGCCGCCGGTGGCGGGACCGGGGTAGCTGTTGGTGCTTCCCTCGGACCAGTTCGAGGTGATCTCGTGGACCGTCACCGGCCGTGCGGTGCACGAGTACGAGAAGGTGTTGTAGAGGCTCAGGTTCGCATTGATGACGAATGCGTTCTTGAGGGTGGTGTCCAGGCCGTTGAACTTCAGGAAAGAGGCGGCTTTGTGGCTGCCTCCGTCGTACGTGCCGGCCTTGAGTTCGGTGGAGCTGGAGAAGTTCTGGCTGTACGGCGACTCGACGTAGGTGCCGGAGGCCGCCTCCAGGCCGTTCACGGAGGGGTCGACCTTCACGGGGAAGACCCGCTCGGGGGCCGACAGCCACGTCCGGTCCAGGGTGACGACCAGGATCTGCCGGGATCCTTCGCGCGCGAGACCGTAGGTGACGCCGGAGGAGATGGCACCCTCGTCGGAGTGGGGCGCCTTCTTGGAGTCCTCCATCCAGCCGGCCGGCATCCAGCCCTGCCGGCGGCCCGTCGTGTCGTGGAAGGTGACACCGCCTCGACCGTCGAGCTTCGCCGTCAGGCCCTTCAGGGCCAGCGGGAAGCGCCACTCGGTCGGTGCGGTCCTGTCCTTGAGGATCAGCGTCTCCTTGACGGAGTCGCTGCCGGCGATCAGTTCCACGTCGGCCGAGGGCCGGACGTCGGGGTACGTGATCGCGCTGCCGGCCACCCGGCCCTGCGAACGGGCCGCGCCCTCGATCGAGTAGCCGATCGCGGTGGAGTCGTCGACCCCCAGGCGCACGAACGTTTCTGCGTCGGCGAACTCCGAGAAGTAGATCTTGTCCTCGGTCGACTTCGCCTGCCAGCCGGCCCCCGGGGCCTCCTCGTCGCGCACCGGCGGCGGCGACTTCGCCAGCCGCGTGTCGACGACCTGCCACGTGCCGTCGCCGGCACGGAAGTTGACCCGCTCGTTGTAGTAACGGGTCGTGAAGGTGCCATCCGGGTTCGCGAACGTACGAGCGTCCGCGGTCCGCTTGCCGGGCACCTCCGAACTGGCCTTGGGATCGAAGCCCTTGGGCGCGGCCCGTCGCGGAGACGGGACCTTGCGGTACGAAGGCAGCTGCGCCTTCGGCGCGTCGCCCAGCTTCGTACGGGTGGTACCGGAGTCCGGCGCGAGTTCGCCGCGGCCCTTCAGGGCACCGCTGCGGCCACCGGACGCGGCGGCGTCCGTGGCGTCGCCGGACGCGCTGTGCCCACGCCCACGGGCCGATGCCCAGTTCTGTTCGGGTAGTTCGCCGGCTCCTGGGCCGGATCTGGCCTCGCCCCAGCGGTTGGCCGCCAGGGCTGCCTGTTCTGTGCCCACGAGCACAGCCATGATGAACGCCATGAATATGACGATTGGACGCGCGATACGCACCTAAAGCTCCCACGGAAATGATCAGTGGGGGGTAGTCCTATCCGGACTCACAGGGAACTCACAAACTCCGCACAGGATCCGACGAACTGGACGGCGGCCAGGAGGTGTGGCCATATCACCCATGTCGTGATGGATCTTTCCAACTCGCCACCTGCGAGCAGTGATCCCGTGACGGACGTCACGCCGCCGAGAGACTGTTCGCCACGGCGACGTCGAGCCCTTGGAGCCGCTCGCCCGGACCGGAGAGGGTCCGGCATGTCATCGCGAGGGTCGGGGGTGTCACGCGGACGCCGACTCGCCGCAGGTCAAGGCGCCCCGCTGAGCCTGACGACCGTGCGCGGGCCGGGTCAGCCGTGCCGGGGTGTCGCGGGGCCCACACCGGGGTGGGTCAGACGGTGACGACCTCGATGCCGGCATCGGTGAGGCGGATGGCCGTGTCGGGGGCGAGGCCGGAGTCGGTGACGAGGACGTCGATGCGGTCGAGGCCGCAGATGCGGGCGAAGGCGCGCTTGCCCATCTTGGAGGAGTCGGTGGCGAGGACGACCTTGCGGGCGCGGGCGGCGAAGAGGCTGCTGATGGCGGCCTCGTCCTCGTGGTGGGTCATGACCCCGAGGTCGGGGTCGACTCCGTCGACGCCGAGGACGGCGACATCGAGCACGACCTCGTCGAGGACGCCGCGGGTCAGCGGGCCGACCAGTTCGTAGGTCTGGGGGCGGGCGACGCCACCGGTCAGGACGATCTTGAACTGGGGGCGGACGGCCAGCTCGGCCGCGATGTTGAGGGCGTTGGTGACGATGGTGTACGCCGGGCCGGACGGGGTGTCCGCGCCGCCGGCGGTGCGGAGCGCCAGGGCGCGGGCCACCTCGGTGGTGGTGGTGCCGCCGTTGAGGCCCACGACCTCGCCCTCCCGGAGGAGTTCGGCCACGGCGCCGGCGATGCGCTGCTTCTCGGAGACCTGGCGCGAGGACTTGTAGCGCAGGGGGAGTTCGTAGGAGACGCCGTGGGCGAGGGCGCCGCCGCGGGTGCGGACGAGGAGCTTCTGCTCGGCGAGCTCGTCGAGGTCACGGCGGATGGTGGCGGGCGAGACCGCCACGGCCGCGGCCGCGTCCTCGACGTCCAGGGACCCGTCCACCGCGAGCAGCTCCAGCAGCCTGCTCCACCGCTCCTGCTTGGACATGCGTCGCACCCCTCCGTGCCCCGGTTCCTCGGTGCGCGCACGGCGGCCGGGCGGGCCGGCCGCGTCGCCTCGGGACGACGTGCGCGGACCCGATCGTATCGGTGCCGCCCCCTCCGTCCTCCGGGCCGGGCCTCCTGCGCGCGCTCCGGTGTCCGCGGGGTACTGCCTCTGGACGCGGAGAGCTCTTCGATGTTTACTCCACTCATCAAGGATGCTCGAAGTTGCGCTAACAATCTGCTTTGCAAGCAGATTCCTGCATGGAGATGGTTCGAAGCTGATGGATGGTCGCTCCTTTCCCGACACGGATGCGCAGCCTTATCCGCCTCGCCACCCCCGAACGACGGCCGCCACGAAGGGTCCCGGTCCCGTGTGCCCGGCCTCGCCTCTCCGTGGAGGAGGTGGCGCCGGCCCCCACCGGGTGATCCCGCCCCCGTCCGCGCGGAAGCCCATCGCGCGTCCGCTCCCCTGCTCACTCCACCCAAGGAATGCTCCGTGACCACCTTCGAAACGTCCCGCACCTCGGCCGAGATCGCGTCCCAGCCCGCCACCTGGAGCCGCGCGGCCGGCTCCGCCGCCTCCCACGCCACCGCGCTGCCCCGCCGGGGAGAGCGCGTCGCCGTGGTCGGCTGCGGCACCTCCTGGTTCATGGCCCACGCCTACGCGCGGTTGCGCGAGAGCGGCGGACACGGCGAGACCGACGCCTTCGCCGCCTCCGAGTTCCCCTCCGGCCGCGCCTACGACCGGATCGTCACCCTGACCCGCTCCGGCACCACCACCGAGGTCCTGGACCTGCTGGCCGGAGTCAGGGGCTCGGTGCCGACCACGGCGGTCACCGCCGACCCCGCCACACCGGTGATGACGCTCGCGGACCACACCGTCGTCCTCGACTTCGCGGACGAGGAGTCGGTCGTGCAGACCCGCTTCGCCACCACCGCCCTGGTGCTGCTGCGCGCCCACCTGGAGTCCGAGGGCGTCCTGTCCGCCGGCGTCCGTCCCCTCGCCCGGGCGGTCGAGGACGCCCGGCGCGCCCTCGACGTACCGCTGGGGCCCGACCTGTGCGGGGCCGAACAGATCACCTTCCTCGGTACGGGCTGGTCGTACGGTCTCGCGCTGGAGGCCGGGCTGAAGATGCGCGAGGCCGCCGGGGCGTGGACCGAGGCGTACCCCGCCATGGAGTACCGCCACGGCCCGATCAGCATCACCGGCCCCGGTCGCGTCGCCTGGCTGTTCGGCCCCGCCCCGCGCGGCCTCGCCGACGACGTCGCCCGCGTCGGCGGGCTGTTCCGCGGCGCGTCGACGGAGGCGCCCGGGGACCTCGACCCGCTCGCCGACCTGATCGTCGCCCAGCGCCTGGCCGTGCGCCTCGCCGAGGCCCGCGGCTACGACCCCGACCGCCCCCGCAACCTCACCCGGTCCGTGGTGCTCGGCCCGCCCGCCGCGTAGAGGCCGACGCCGCTCCGCCCTCCGACCCCGTCCGCCCGCAGCACCCGCGCCGACGCCGTACCGGCTTCTCGGCGACCGCCCTCGTGGAGAACCCCCATGCCCCTCACGTCCACCGACGACATCGTCGGCCCCGCCTACGCGGGCGCCTTCGGCGTCGGAGCGTTCAACGTCGTCCAGATCGAGCACGCCGAGGCGATCGTCGCCGGCGCCGAGCGGGCCGGTCTGCCCGTCATCCTGCAGATCAGCGAGAACACCGCCCGGTACCACGGCGCGCTCGCGCCCATCGGCCTCGCGTCGCTCGCGGTCGCCCGGGCCGCGGCCGTCCCCGTCGCGGTGCACCTCGACCACGCCGAGACCGTCGCCCTCGTCCACGAGGCGGTGGAACTGGGCTTCACCTCCGTGATGTTCGACGCCTCGCGGCTGCCGTACGGGGCCAACGTCGCCGCCACCCGGGAGGTCACCGAGCACTGCCACCGCGCCGACGTCTGGGTCGAGGCCGAACTCGGCGAGGTCGGCGGCAAGGACGGCGCCCACGCCCCCGACGTCCGGACCGACCCGGGTGAGGCCCGGGCGTTCGCGGAGGCGACGGCCGTCGACGCGCTGGCCGTGGCCGTGGGCAGCTCCCACGCCATGCCGACCCGGGACGCCGGCCTCGACTTCGGCCTGATCGCCCGCCTCCGGGACTCCCTGGGCATCCCGCTGGTCCTGCACGGCTCCTCGGGGGTCGGCGACGCGGACCTCGCCAAGGCGGTCGCCGCCGGGATGACGAAGGTCAACATCTCGACCCACCTCAACAGGCTCTTCACCCGGACCGTGCGCGACCGTCTGCTGACCGGGCCGGAGGTCGCCGACCCGCGCACCTACCTCGGTCCGGCCCGTGACGCCGTGGCCTCGGAGGTGGCCCGGCTCCTGGAGATCCTGGCGGGCCGCTGAGCCCCGTCCCCGGCCGGGACTCCCGCCGGGCCGGTGCGGAATCCCGGCCTCGCGCGGAGCGGCGCCACGGCGGTCTCCGCCGTCGTGGCGCCGCTTCCTGCGCGTTCAGACGCTGTTGGCGTCCAGGAGGCGGCGGGTGCGGGGGCTGGCGCCGCCGAGGGAGAGCGGGATGCCGAGCCCGGCGCACATGCGGTGGGCCCGGGCGAGGGCACTGAGCGTGGCCGGCGCGGGGTCGGCGACGGGGAGCTCGATGACGACCCGGAGGGGACGGTGGTCCTGGACCAGCGCCTGGATCTGGAGCGCGGCGGCGGCCCGGTTGGTCACGTCCAGGTCGTGGTGGAGGGTGACGTGCAGGGCGTCCGTCCCCACGGTGTGGCTGATGAGCATCGATTCCCTCCGCACAGGACGAATGGAGGCCCACGGCGACCGAGCGGCATGGGCGGTTCGTCCGAGGATGTCACGGGAAGCACCGTTGTGGCCGTCTCGTGGCACGTACGGCGTGGAGTGTCTGACCCGGGAGGTCCAGCCGGGCCGGCCGGCGAAGAGGCCGCGGGCTGAACCGCGGGTGCCCGTACACGCCGGAGCCCGGACCGGGGAACGGTCCGGGCTCCGGCGTCTCGTGGCGGGGTGTCAGACCTCGCCGGGGGGTGTCAGACCTCGCCGCGGAGGGCGGCGGCGTACGCCTCGTCCGGGTCGAGGCGGCGGAGCTCCTCGGCGATCAGCTCGGCGGTGGTGCGCACCTTGAGGGCGAGCACCCGGCTGGGCTGGCCGGGGATGGCGAGCCGGGCGACGGGGCCCTCGGGGCGGTCGATGCGGATCTCGCCGTCGGCGGTGTCCATGCGGACGGCCGTGACGACGGGACCGTCGGTGACGACCCGGTCGACGGGGACGCGGAGCCGGACCTCGAACCAGCGGGCCAGGAGTTCGGCGCTGGGGTTCTCCGCCTCGCTCTCGACGGCGGCCGAGGTGACGGCGAGCGGCGCCTGGTCGAGCGCGGCGGCCAGCATGGAACGCCACGGGGTGAGCCGGGTCCAGGCGAGGTCGGTGTCGCCGGGGGCGTAGGAGGCGGCGCGGGCCTCCAGCGCGGCGAGCGGGTCCTCCACCGCGTACATGTCGGTGATGCGGCGCTGCGCGAGCGACCCCAGCGGGTCGCGCGAGGGGACGTCGGGGGCGTCGACGGGCCACCAGACGACGACCGGCGCGTCGGGCAGGAGCAGCGGCAGGACCACGGAGTCGGCGCGCGCGCCGAGTTCGCCGTGGAGCCGGAGCAGGACGGTCTCGCCGGAGCCGGCGTCGGTGCCGAGGCGGACCTCCGCGTCGAGCCGGGCCTCCTGCCGCCCGCGGGGCGAACGGGCGTGCCGCTTGATGACGACGAGCGTGCGGGAAGGGTGCTCCCGCGAGGCGTCGTTGGCGGCCTTGACGGCGTCGTAGGCGTTCTCCTCGTCGGTGACGACGATGAGGGTGAGCACGGCGCCGACGGCGGGTGTGCCGACCTCCCTGCGCCCTCGCAGGATCGCCTTGTTGATCTTGCTGGAGTTGGTGTCCGTCAGATCGATCTTCATGCGCGGCCCCCGTCCCTTCCTCTGCGGCGAGCCTAACCCTCCCGCGCGGCGGACGCGTGCGGGTCCCCTTCCCCCACCGTCACGCGGACCCCTGGCCGGACGCCGGGCCGGGGCCGACCTCCTCCGCCTCCTCCGCCTGATCGACCTGATCGGCCTGATCGACCGCGCGGCGGCCGACGACGGCCGCGGCGGCGATCGCCGTGCCGAGGAAGGCGGTGGCCACCACCCAGGGACGGTCGAGGACGTGTCCGGTGGCGTGGTCGAGGGAGTAGCGTCCGGCGCCGGTGATGCCGATGGCTGCGGCCGTGAAGCCGAGGAACGCGGGGTACTCGTAGCCGCCGCCCTGGGCGAAGAAGCCGGCCGGGGCGTGGACGGCGACGGCTCCCGCCATGGCCCCGGCGGCAGCGGCGCCGGCGGCGGGGGTGGCGAGGCCGAGGGCGAGGAGGACCCCTCCGCCCGCCTCGCCGAGGCCGGCCGCGACCGCGCTCTCGCGGGGCGGGTGGAAGCCCATGGCCTCCATCGCCTTGGCGGTGCCCTCGACGCCCCCGCCGCCGAACCAGCCGAGGAGTTTCTGGGTGCCGTGCGCGGCGAGGACGGCGCCGGTGCCGACCCTCAGCACGAGCAGCCCGAGATCGCGTCGGTTGAGGTGGCCCATGGGGTTCTCCAGGTGCGGGAGGCGGAGGCGTACGCCGTCCACTGTGGCGCCGGTCCGCGCGGGGCGCCCTTCGGGCCGCACCCGGAATAGCCCACTTGAGTCATGTTTTGCGGGTTCTGATCGGTATTGCTTGACTGGTTCAGCTTTCGTTCCTGAGGGAAGTGGGTGCACGCATGACCGCCGACGCCACCGAGACCGCAGCCCTGCGGGAGAGGGTCCGGGCCCTGATGCCCCGGGCGAAGGAGGACCTGACCGCGCTGGTGGCGATGCGCTCGGTCGCCGACCCCCGGCAGTTCCCGCCCGAGGAGTGCGCGAAGACCGCCGACTTCCTCGTCCGGGCCTTCACGGAGGCCGGTCTGCGGGACATGCGGCGGGTGACGACCCCGGACGGCACGGACGCCGTGGTGGGGCACGCGCCGGGGCCCGAGGGGGCTCCCACGGTGCTGCTGTACTGCCACTACGACGTGCAGCCGCCGCTGGACGACGACGCCTGGAAGACGCCGCCGTTCGAGCTCACCGAGCGGGACGGGCGGTGGTACGGGCGCGGCTCGGCGGACTGCAAGGGCAACATCGCCATGCACCTGACCGCGCTGCGGGCGCTGGGCGGCCCGGACGGCCGGGGCTTCCCCGTGAACATCAAGTTCGTGGCGGAGGGTTCGGAGGAGCAGGGCACGGGCGGGCTGGAGCAGCTCGTCCCCCTCCAGCCCGAACTCTTCGCCGCCGACACCCTGTTGATCTGCGACACGGGCAACTTCGCGCTCGGCCTGCCGACCGCGACGACCTCGCTGCGCGGGCTGACCAACGTCGTCGTCACCGTCTCCACACTCAAGGGCGAGATGCACTCCGGCATGTTCGGCGGTCCGGCACCCGACGCGCTGGCCGCGCTCGTCCGGATCCTCGACGGCCTGCGCGACGAGGAGGGCAACACGGCGATCAAGGGGCTGGCCGGCGACGGGGTCTGGGACGGCGTGGACTACCCGCCCGAGCAGTTCCGCACCGACGTGGGCGTGCTGGACGGCGTCGCCCTCGTCGGTACGGGCTCGGTCGCCGACGAGCTCTGGGCGCGCCCCGCCGTCACCGTGCTCGGCATCGACTGCCCGCCGGTGGTGGGTTCTTCGGCCGCCGTGCAGGCGAAGGTCCGGGCGCGGGTCAGCCTGCGGGTGCCGCCGGGCATCGACGCGGACGACGCGCGGCGCGCCCTCACCGAGCACCTGGTGTCGACGGCTCCCTGGGGAGCCAGGGTGCAGGTGGAGCCCGAGAGCGCCGGACAGCCGTTCCGCGCGCGGACCGACGGTCCCGCCTACCGGGCGCTGGCGGCGGCCCTGCGCACGGCGTACGGGAAGGACATGGTGCAGTCGGGGCAGGGCGGTTCGATCCCGCTCTGCAACGTCCTGGCCGAGCACTTCCCGGAGGCGGAGATCGCGCTGATCGGCGTCGAGGAGCCGGGGTGTCTCATCCACGCCCCCAACGAGAGCGTGGACCCCTCGGAGATCGAGCACATGGCGCTCGCCGAGGCCCTGTTCCTCAGCGGCTACGCGTCCTCGCGCTGATCCCGTCGGCCCTGCGGGACGGTCCGTGCCCGTCGTCCGGGAGCCGCGTGCGCCTGACCCTCCGCCGGGAGGTACCGCCGGTCCGCTCCGGCGTCGCTCCGCCCTCCGCCGTCCCTCCGGTTCGCCGGGCGGGCGGCGGGGGGCGTTGACGCGTGCGCTACATTTTGCCGGTCCTTGACCACCGATCCCCCGTGATCGCGATCCTTCGGAGCCGGCAACCCCATGAGCGACATCCTCGACGGCCTCGGCCGGGCCGGCGCCTACGGCGCCCTGGGCGTGGTCCTGCTGATCCTCGGCATCGTGCTGGTGGACGTGCTGACCCCGGGAAAGCTCGGGCGGCAGATCTGGGAGGACCGCAACCGCAACGCCGCCGTCCTGCTCAGCTCCGCCCTGCTCGGCATCGGCGGGATCGTCTTCACCTCGATCTGGACGACCTACGACGACTTCGGCAAGGGGCTCGCCTCCACCGCCGCGTTCGGCCTGCTGGGCCTGGTGATGATGGCCGTCGCGTTCCTGGTCGTGGACCTGGTCACGCCCGGCAAGCTGGGTGCCACGCTGGTCGACCCGGAGCCGCATCCCGCGGTGTGGGTCACCGCCTCCTGCAACATCGCCGTCTCGGCGATCGTCTCCGCCTCGATCGCCTGACGCCGACGGGGCGGACACCGGCCCGCCCCGCCTCAGCCGGCCATCGGCTCCACCTCCAGGAACCGGCGGCCGCGCGGCCCCTTGTAGAGCAGGGCTTCCCAGCCGAGCCGGGCCAGGGCCGGCACGCACGCGCCGAGAGCCGCCGCCTCCTCCCGGGCGGCGCCCGACCCCGGCGGGCCGAGCCACTCCACGACGGCCGTTCCGGGCCGCTCCCCGGGGGCGACCCGGTATCCGGTGCCGGCGCGGGCGCCGGTTCCGTCGACCGACGAGGGCGTGAGTCCGCCGCCCTCCAGGGCCAGGGCCACCGCCCGCACCGGCTGCCGCCGCTCCCATTCGGCCGGCGCGGCCCGGGGGTCGCCGCCCTGGCGGTGCGTCAGCCGCCGGATCTGGAGCAGCCCGTCGAGGGCGGCGCGGATCTCCCGGGAGCGCTGCTCGGCGTCGGCCGCCGGCAGCGGTGGGCCGTCCCCCGTGGCCGCCTCGAAGACTCCCCCGGCGCCGCCGCCCTCCCCCGGGCCGCGGCCGTCCGTCACAGCAGCCGCCGGATGTCGCCCCGGACCCGGTAGAACCCGCCGGCGGCGGGGTGCAGGGCGTCGACCACGTACCGCGCTCCGGTCTCCCGGATCGCCCGCGGGAACTGCACGTTCCACGCGGAGTCGTAGCCCTCGGAGACGACCCGGACCCGGGTCCTGCCCCCTTCGGTGACGCACTCGACGACGATCGAGCCGGCCGGAGCGGCGTGCACGGCGGTGACCGCGGTGACGGTGGTGGCCGGCTCGTACACCGGCAGGGCGGCGGCGAGCTTGATGTCGCGGGCGACCGGGACCGTGCCTCCCTTGGCCGCCTCGATCGCCGTCTCGCTCGCGTCCACGCAGACGAGCGAGCCGTCCGTGGTCACCAGGTAGAGCCGCTCGTCGCGGTACTGCATGGAGAGCGCCGAGCCGCCGCCGGTGCCGAGCTTCCAGAGCCGGGTGCCGTCCTCGGCGAAGCAGTAGACCGAGGAGGAGGAGTCGCCCGCGAAGACGAACCGTCCGCCGGGCGAGGTGGCGCAGGAGTACACGGGGCTGTCGCAGGCGTAGACGGCCTCGACGCGGCCGTCCTTCTTCGCCAGCCGCTGGACCTTCTTGCGCGACGTGCCCGCGTAGACCGCGGTGTCCTCCTGCCAGCCGAAGAGGACCCCGCCCTCGGTCGCGGTGTGCCACAGCTCGCCGCCGCCGTCGGGCGCGTGGGCGGCGACGCCCCGCGTGTCCCCGTAGTAGACGGCCTCGCCGTCGGCGCGGACCATCCAGGCGTGCTCGCCCTGGCCGCCGCGCGCCCACTGGTGCTCGTCCTCGTGGTCGATGACGGTCAGCCGGCCGGAGCGGTCGGCGACGTGCAGGACGCCCTCGTGGATGTCGAGCCAGAAGATGTCGACGTCGGTGGCGATGTCGTAGGCGGCGAAGGGCAGCTTGGACGACAGGTCGTACACCTTGCCGTCGTCACAGCCCGCGTAGATCCAGAAGTCGTCGGCGACCAGGCACTTCACGCCGTCGGGGAGGCTGAAGCGGGCCTGCACCTCGCCGGACCGGTCGAGGGTGAAGACGTCGCCCGCCTGGTTGCCCACCCAGCAGCGCTCCTCGTCGACGTGGATGCCGAAGGCGGCGGAGCCGGTCCGGAAGCGCCACAGGACGGGGGCGACGGCGCGCGCGGTGGAGGGCGCGGAGGTCACCTCACGGCGCGTCACGGCCCGCGCGGCGCGCTGCCCCCGGATCGCCGGGGCGTATCCCTTGCGGACCTTCTCCCCTATCTTCTTCGCCGCCGCGGCCTGGGCCTTGGCGGCGGTCGGGAACGTGGAGCGCTGGGTCTGCCCGTCCGCGCCGATGCGTCCGTACCGGACGGACACCGTCGTGTCGTCGACGGTCACTTCGTAGAACTTGTGGGCACCGCCGCCGTCCTGGGACAGCTCCAGATAGGTCGTCGTCATGAGGAAGACGTTAGGGGCACCCACTGACAACGGCCCCCCGGGGCGGCGTTCGGGCCGTGACGCGCTCGCCCCAGGTCATCGACACCGTCCCGCGAGGTGAAGGTGGACACGGCGGCACCTGGCTCCGGCCCCGGCGTGCGCCACCGGGCCCGCGGTCGCGGCCCGGTGGCTTCGCCGCCACCGCAGGGACGTGCGGCAGCGCCGAACACGGCCGGAGCGGGTGATCCGCTGCTCACCCGGCGGGCGGTCCCGTCACGGTGGCGGGCCGGTTCTCCTTGATCGTGATCCTGCCCTTGCGGAGGGTGGCGAGGCGGGGCGCGCGGCGGGCGAGGGCGCTGTCGTGGGTGACCATCACGAACGTCAGGCCGTGCTCCTTCCACAGCCCTTCGAGGAGGTCGACGATCTCGTCGCGCATGGACTCGTCGAGGTTGCCGGTGGGCTCGTCGGCGAGCAGGACCTTGGGCCGCTTCACCAGCGCGCGGGCGATCGCGACGCGCTGCTGCTGGCCGCCCGACAGCTCGGAGGGCAGGTGCCCGAGGCGCTCCCCGAGCCCCACCGACTCCAGCGCCTCGGCCGCGCGGGCGCGGCGCTCGGCGGTCCGGACGCCGAGCGGGACGAGCGCGGTCTCCACGTTCTCCTGGGCGGTGAGCGTGGGGATGAGGTTGAAGCTCTGGAAGACGAAGCCGATGTTCTCCCCGCGGACGGCCGTCAGGCGGCGCTCGGAGAGCCCGGCCAGATCGGTGCCGTCGAGCAGGACCCGGCCGGCGGTGGGGCGGTCCAGGCCGCCGAGCATCTGGAGGAGGGTCGACTTGCCGCCGCCGGTGGGGCCCTGGATGACCAGCCGGTCCCCCTGCTCCAGGGTGAGGTCGATCCCGGCGAGGGCGTCGACTCTCGTCTGTCCCCGCCGGTACTGCTTGGTGACGCCGATGAGTTCGTACATGGTGCGGCTCCTGTGGTGCGTGAGGGGTGCGGGCGGTCCGGCGGTGCGGGGCGGCCGGACGCGCCCCGGGACGGTCGGCTACTCGACGCGGCGCAGCGCGTCGGCGGGGCGCAGCCGCGAGGCGCGCCAGGCTCCGAACGCGCCCGCGACGAGGCCGCCGCCGAGGGCGAGGAGGACGGCGAGGCCCACGGTGGTGACGCTCACCGGGGCGGTGAGGGCGATGTCCACGGTCTTCCCGGCGGCGGCACGCGCCCCGCCGCCCGGGCCGCCGAAGGCCATGCCGCCGCCCCGGCCGCCGAACCCGCCGGTGGTGGCGCCGAGTTCGGCGGTGAGGGTGGGTCCGGCTGCGGTCACGGCGTAGGCCCCGGCGAGGCCGATCGCGATGCCGAGGGCGCCGCCGACGACACCGTTGACGAGGGCCTCGCCGACGACCTGGCGGGTGACACGGCCGCTCTTCCAGCCGAGCGCCTTGAGGGTGCCGAACTCGCGGACGCGGCGGCCGACGGCGGCCGAGGTGAGCAGACCCGCGACGAGGACCGCGGCGAGCAGCACGGCGTACGAGAGCCACGTGCCGACGTCGGACGCGAGGCCGGCGGCGGTGTCGAGGGAGCCGGAGACCGTCTGGGCGAGGTCGGCGGAGGTGGTGACGGTGGTGCCGGAGACGTTCTTCTGGATGGCGGTCTTGACGGCGTCGATCCGCGTCGAGTCCTCGGCCTTCACGTAGATCGTGGTGATCTTCGCGGTGGACTCGGAGAGCGTCTGGGCCTGCTTGAGCGGCAGGTAGACCTGGGCCGCGGACTGGCCGCTGTCGGCGGTCGCGATGCCGATGACCGCGAACTTCACCCCCTTGACGGTGAGCGAGCCGCCGACGGCCAGACCCTCCTGCTGGGCGTAGGCGCTGTCGAGGACGACGGCCTTCGCGTCGGTCTCGGTCGCCTTGAAGGTACGGCCCTGGGAGATCGTGGACGTGGTGAGGGGGCCGAGGTCGGGGGCGGTGACGTCGGTGCCGTAGAGGGTGAAGGAGTTGACGTCGAAGGCCGCGCCGCCGCCGGTGACGGTGTCGCCGGGGCCGGAGCCGCCGGGGCCGCCCGGCTGGGCCTGCTGTCCCTGGCCGCGCTGGATCTGGCCGCGCTTGAACTCGCCGTCGATCTTCAGGTCGACCAGGCTCAGGCCGCCGACGGCCCGGTCGACGCCGGGCTGCTGCGCGACGGTGGCGACCGTGGTGTCCGCGAGGGTCTGGAAGCCCTGCACCATGAGCCGGTCGCTGCTCTGCGCCGCCCCGTCCTCCTTGCCCTGGAACTCGAACCGGGGCCGCTGCGCCTGCCCGCCGCTCTCCGGCCGTTCCTGGGCCTTCGTCACCGTCAGGTCGGTGCCGAGCCCGTACAGCGACTCCAGGACCTTGCCCTGGGCCCGGCTCATGCCGGAGGAGAGCGAGTTGACGACGATGACCAGCGCGATGCCGAGCGCGAGCCCGGAGGCGACGACGAGCGCCGCCTTTCTGCGGCGGCGCAGTTCGCGCCGGAGGTAGGTGAAGAACATGAGCGCGAAGCTAGGGGCGCCGGGTGATGACGGGATAAGGCCCGCGTGAGAGCGGGATGAGAGCGGAGGGCGGGATTCCCGCAACGGCCCGGCGGAGCCCGGTCCGTGGGGCCTGTACAGCCCGGTCCGTGGGGCCTGCGCAGCCCGGTCCGTGGGAGGCTCGGCGGATGGACGAACGGACGGACATCGCGCGGACGGGTCCCGTCACCGCGCTGGTCGACGCCACGGGGACGTTCTTCGCGCCGGCCCGGGACGCGTTCCCCGGGGCCGCCGCGGCGGACTGGGAGCGGGCAGCGGCGCTGGACCCCGGGGCGTTCGGCCCCGAGGGGAGCTGGCGGCTGGACTTCCGGTGCTTCGCCGTCGCCGACCCCGGCGGCGGGGGCTGGACGCTCGTCGACGCCGGCGTCGGTCCCGCCGAGGGCCCCGGGGCACCCTGGTGCCCCGTACCCGGCCGGCTTCCGGGGCTCCTGGCGGAGGCGGGCATCGACCGGGAGGAGGTGCACACGGTGGTGCTGACGCATCTGCACGAGGACCACACCGGCTGGGCGACCGGCGCCGACCGGCGGCCGTTCTTCCCGCGGGCGCGGTACGTCGTGCAGCGGGCCGAGACGGCCGCCCTGGACCGTGACGACCCGGTGTGGTCCTGGGTGGTGGAGCCCCTGCGGTCCGACGGGCGGCTCGACGAGGTCGACGGGGAGCGGCGGCTGCGGCGCGGGCTGACGGTGGTGCCCACGCCCGGTCACACGCCCGGCCACCAGTCCGTCCTGGTCGAGGCGCCGGACGGCCGGGACGTCCTGGTCACCGGCGATCTGCTGGTCCACGCCGTGCAGCTCGCGAACCCGGCGGTCGCGTACTCCCACGAGCGCGACCCCGCCGCCGCCCGGCTCTCCCGCGAGGAGTGGCTCGGCCGCGCCGCGGCCCGCGGGGCGGTGCTGGCGACGGCGCACCTGACCACCCCGTTCGTCGGGGTGCCGGCGGCCGATGGGGGTCGGGCGCAGGGCGGCGGGGGGTAAGCCGTCGGGGGGGTGGGGAGCAGGCCGTCGGGCGGGGCCGGATGTCGGTCGGTGAGGCGTGGACCAGCGGGTGGGGGTCGGGTGTCGGTCGGCGGGGCGTAGACCCTCGGGCAGGGGCAGGCGCCCGGTAGGCAGGGCGTCGGGGTGCGGGCGGGGCCGGGCGGCGACCGGCGGGGCGTGGACGACCGGGCGAGGTCCGGCGCCGGTCGCCAGGGCTTGGGCCGCCGCGCGGGGTCAGGCGTCGGGATGGGGCGTGGCCGGGCGTCAGTCGGCGGGGCGCAGCACCAGGCGAGGTCAGGCGCCGGTCGCCAGGGCTTGGGCCGCCGGGCGGGGTCAGGCGTCGGGCTGCGGGGCGTAGGCCAGTGGGTCGGCGAGGACGTCGTGGAGGACGAGGGAGGCCGCGCCGCGTGACGCGTCGGTGGCGGCGGAGGCCGGACGCAGCCGGCCGGACTCCGGGGTCCAGAGCCCGGAGACGACGCGTGCGGACAGCTCGTCCGCGAGGGCGGGCGCGAGCCAGGGCAGCAGGTGGGGGAAGATGCCGCCGAGCACGACGGCCTCGGGGTCGAGGAGGTTCACCGCGCCCGAGAGGGCCCGTCCGAGCATGCGGCCCGCGTCGCCGAGCGCCGTGAGGGCGCGCGGCTCCCCGTCCCGGGCGCGCCGGACGAGGTCGGGGACGCCGGTCGCCCCGGCCGCCGCGAGCAGGGCCGCCTGTCCCGCGTACTGCTCCAGGCAGCCCCGGGAGCCGCAGCGGCAGCGGGGGCCGTCGGCGTCGACCACGAGGTGGCCGATCTCGCCCGCGAACCCGTGCGCGCCGCGCAGCAGTTCGCCGTGCACGACGATCGCGCCGCCGACGCCGATCTCGCCCGTCAGGTGCAGGAAGGTGCGGGCGTCGCCGAGGGCACCGGACCACAGCTCGGCGAGGGCCGCCATGTTGGCCTCGTTGTCGGAGGTGAGCGGCAGGGCCGCGGCACCGGGGCGGAGGGCGGTGAGGGCCTCGCCGAAGAGGCGCTCCGCCTCGACCTCGTTCCAGCCGAGGTTGGGCGCCTGACGGACCGTGCCGCCGGACACGAGCCCCGGCAGTGCGAGGCCGGCTCCCGCCGGGGCGAGCCGCAGGCCGTCGGCCGTGGCGAGGGTCTCCGCGGCGATCGCGGCGGCGCGGGCGAGGACCACGGGGGCGGCCGCGCGGTTGTCGAGGCGTTCGGTGCGCCGGACGCGGTCGGTGCCGGTGAGGTCGACGAGGCAGACGGTGACGTAGTCGACGTTGATCTCGACGCCGAGGCCGGCCGCTCCGGTGCCGGCCGGCTTCAGCACGGTGCCGGGCCGGCCCGCCTGGCCGCTGAACGTCTTGCCCGACTCTACGAGGAACCCGAGGTCGAGGAGCTGCTCGACGAGGGAGGAGACGGCCGGCCGGGTGAGTCCGACGCGGGCCGCGACGGCCGCGCGCGTCGTCTCGCCGGCCTCGTGGACGGTCCGCAGGACGAGGCTCAGGTTGTGCCGGCGCACTCCCGACTTGTCGGCCTTGGGTTCCGTGGGCTGGTTCATGGTGAGCGAGAGCCTAGTCGCCCCTTTCGCTCACGTGAAAACAGTTCGGTCACCGAACTCTCATGGGCTACGCTCCGGCCATGACGCTTCCGCGTGACTACCGCGGCCAGAGCTGCGCCCTCGCCCGCTCGATGGAGGTCGTCGGCGAGCGCTGGACGCTGCTGATCCTGCGCGACGCCTTCTACGGCGTCCGCCGGTTCGGGGAGTTCGCCGCCCACCTCTCGGTGCCGCGGGCCGTCCTCGCCGACCGGCTCGCCACCCTCACCGAAGCCGGTGTCCTGGAGCGCCGGCCCGAACGGGGCACCGGCCGCCGCGAGGTGTACGCGCTCACGCCCAAGGGCGTCGCCCTCTGGCCCGCCGTCCGTGCCCTCTCCCTCTGGGGCGAGGAGTTCCACCCCGCCGACGGCGGCCCGCGCCGCGTCTTCCGCCACGCCGACGACGACGCTCCCCTCGCTCCGGACGGCCGCTGCACCGGGTGCGGCGACGCCGTCCCCGTCGCGGACGTCGTGGTCGCCCCCGGCACCGGACTCGCCCCGCCCGGCCCCGGCGCCGACCCCGTCACGGCGGCGCTCGCCCGCCCCCACCGCCTGCTGCGCCCCCTGATCACGCCCACCGCGCCCTCGCGGCGCCCCACGAGAGGTCCCCGGACATGAAGATCCTTATCGTCGGCGCCGGTGCCACCGGTGGCTACTTCGGAGCCCTGCTCGCCCGCGCCGGGGAGGACGTCACCTTCCTCGTCCGCCCGGCCCGCGCCGACGCTCTCCGCGCCCGCGGACTCCGGGTCGTGGGACGCGACGAGGAATGGGTCCTGACACCCCGTCTGGTCACCGCCGAGGAACCGGACGGACCCTACGACCTGGTCCTCCTCTCGGTGAAGTCCACCGGGCTGGACCGCGCGATCGAGGACGTCGCCCCGGCCGTCGGGCCCGACACCACCGTCCTGCCCCTCCTCAACGGCCTGGCCCACCTCGCCCCGCTCAACGCCCGCTTCGGCGAAACCGCCGTCCTCGGCGGCGTCGCGAAGGTGGTCACCACCCTCGACGACTCCGGCGCCGTCCGCCGGCTCGCGCCCCTGGCCCACCTCGCCCTCGGCGAGCAGGACGGCACCCTCTCCCCGCGCGTCGAGAAGATCCGTACCGTCCTCGAAGGCGCCGGCATCGACGCGCCGGTGCCCGGGCACATCGTCACGGCCATGTGGCACAAGTGGGTCTTCATCACCACCTTCGGCGCCCTGACCAGCCTCATGCGCGGCACCGTCGGCGACGTGTACGACACCCCCGGCGGCCCCGCCCTCGGTCCCGCGCTCCTCGACGAGGCCGCCGCCGTCGCCGGCGCCGCCGGCCACCCCGTACCGGACGCCGAGCGGGCCGCCACCCTCGCCGTCGTCTCGGCACCCGGCTCGCCCATGGTGCCCTCGCTCTACCGCGACCTGGTCTCCGGCCGCCCCACCGAGGTCGAGCACCTCTTCGGCGACCTGACCGAGCGCGCCCGCGCGCTCGGCGTGCCGACCCCGCTCCTCGACCTGGCGACGCTGCACCTGCGCGTGCACCAGCGGCGGGTCACCGCCGGGGCGTGACAGGAGGCCGGGGCACGGGAAGGGGCGCGCGAACGGGCCGGGACGGAGGACGCGGCCACGGTATGGGAAGGGGCCGGGGAGCGGGAAGCGGCCGCGGCACGGCCGGGGGCCGGGGCGCGGTGTCCGCGCCGCGCCCCGGCCCCCGGCCCTCCCCCGTCAGCCGATGGACAGCGGCGTGCCCGGGGCGAGTGCGGCGGCGATGCGCTGGGCGACGACCTCGGCCGTGTTCCCGTCGGGTGTCGTCGCCGTCTTGGTGGTGGCCACGGCGAGGGCGAGGCGCTTCGACGGCAGGTACGCCTGGATCGCCGCGTACCCGGAGAACGACGGGTTCTGGAGCACCCAGCCGTTCACCACGATGACGCCGAGACCGAAGTGCTTCGCCTCGGTCTGCCGCAGACAGATCGAGGCGGGACACGTGGCGGAGGCGCCCCCGAGGCCGACCGTGCCCGGGTCGAGCAGCGTGTCGTAGGAGCGCCGGGACAGCAGCTCGCCGCTCCCGACGCCCTCGGCCGAACGGGCCAGGTCACAGATGTGCGTGGTGATCACGGCACCGGGCGCGGTGGTCCACGACGGGTTCCAGAACGTCGACTCCTCGTAGAGACCGCGGTCGGAGGTGAAGGCGTGCAGGACCGGGCGCGGGATGTCCGGGGTGAAGCCGTTCCGGGTGTCGCGCAGGCCCAGCGGACCGGTGACCCGCTGCCGGACGAACCGCTCGATCGGCATCCCCGTGATCTTCTCCAGGGCCTGCACCAGGAGCAGGTAGTTCGCGTGCGAGTAGCTCCAGCTGGTGCCCGGCGGGTACCAGAACGAGTGGGCGAGCGGGAAGGCGAGCAGCTCCTGCGGGGTCCACGCGCGGAACGGATGCGGCCCCAGCTCGGCGCCGAACGCCGGGTCCGTGACGTAGTCGTGGAGCCCGCTGGTGTTGCTCGCCAGCATGCGCAGGGTGATCTGGTCGGCCTTCGGCAGGTCCGGCAGCCAGCGCTCCACGGTGTCGTCCAGCCGCACCCTGCGCTCCTCGACCAGCCGGAGCAGGGCCGTGCCGATGTGGGCGAACGCCACCGAGCCCGCCCGGAAGTGCATGTCCGGCTCCGCCGGCACCCCCGTCATCGACTCGCCGAGCGCCTCCGTCACGACCTCCCGGCCGTCCACCGTCACCCGCAGCTCCACGGCGTTCAGCCGCAGGTCCTTCTTCGCCTTGCGCGCGATCTCCAGGACTTGCCGCGCCCGCCCGTCCAGCGGCCCCTCGGTCCGCACGCAGTCGCGCCCGCCGCGGCCGTCCGGCCCCTCCGCGACCGCCGGTCCGACGGCCGCGGTCTGGACCACCACGGCGAGCAGCGCGGCGCACAGGAGCGCCCTTCGGGTAGCCGTACGGGCACGTGCTCGCGTACGGAGGGAAGTACGAGTCATGCCCGCACTGTCCCTGCGCATCCGCGACCTCCCCCGCCTGACACACCGCCGCCCCGGCGGACCCGCTCGTGCGGGGGCAGGCGGAGAGCGGCGTTCGGGCTAAGGGGGGTCGTCCGGGGAGCGGCCCGGGGCACCGGAGGCGTGTCCGGACGCTCCCCGGCTCAGGCGTCCCGCGCGCGGTCGCCGAGCAGGGCCAGAAGGTCGTCGAGGATGCCGGTGAACGCCCGGCAGGGAAGCTCCGCCAGGAAGACCTCTCCGTCGTGCTCGGGGCGCAGCAGGAGGTGCTCCGGACGCCAGAACTGCAGCGTGAGCGCCAGCTGCCCGCCCTCGCGGAACAGATGGACGATCGCGTTGTCGGTGGTGGGGCCCCAGTCCAGCTCCCGGTGCCGGTGGCGCGCCTCGTCGCCGGCCGTGGACTCCTCGGAAGCGTCCGCCGCACGCGTGAACCGGCGGTGAGCGGCCGTCGGCGACGGGTCTGCGAACGGCGGACCGAGCGCCGTGCCGGAGTGCAGGCGGTCGACGGTCCTCCGCACGGCGAGACGGAACTGCCGGACGTAGACCATGTTGTCGTCGCACGTCAGATGCTCGCCCGCGACCCACAGGTCCACGCGTCGGAGCGCGCCGCCCCCCTCGCCGATCTCGGCGGCGAACCGCCGCCGCTCACCGAGGACGACCGCCATGCCGTCCCCCTACGACCGCCCCTGACGGCGGCTGTACGTGTCGCTCGCGGTCGGGACGGAGTTGTGGACGGCGGCGGCCCCGAAGGAGACCCGGTCGTGCTGGGCCTGGAGGCGGGCCCGTTCCTCCTGGCGCAGGCCGTCGGCCGTCTCGGTGCGGCTGCTGCCGCGGCGCAGGAGGGTGAACAGGAGCAGGGCACCGAAGCCGGCGAGTACCCCGAACAGGATCAGCAGAGCGGTCATGTGTGTCTCCCCCGTCGTTTCCGCCAGGGTAGGTCGCCGGGTGGCGTGGTGTCAGGGGATGGAGCGCGTTCGTGTGCGGTGCGCCCGCGCCCCGGGGGCCCCTCGACCGCCCGCGCCCCGGGCTCGACCGGGCGCCCGGGGGCCCGTACCGCGTCGGGGGCGCGCACGCCTGTCGCCGCCGGGTCGTGGGGGCCGACGACGACAGGGGCACCTGGGTCAGGCCGGAGGTGGGGGGCCGAGGAGGGTGGGGGTCGCGGCGGTGAGGACGTCGGTGAGGCGGGACCAGGTGGTGTCGTCCCGGGTGAGGGGTGGGAGGAGGGTGCCGTCGCCGGTGCCCCAGGCGGTGGCGAGGGCGACGGGGTCGGTGCCGGAGACGGCGCCGGCGGCGAGGGCGGCGGCGCCGAGGGCGACGAGTTCGACGGCGGCGGGGACGACGAGGGGGCGGCCGGAGAGACGGCGGACGGTGTCGGTCCAGACGCGGCCGCGGGCGCCGCCGCCGATGAGACGCAGGGGGCGGTCGCGTACGGCGGGGTCGGCGGGGTCGAGCCCGCAGGCGGCGAGGAGGCGGTCGAGGGCGTGGAGGACGGTGAAGGCCGCGCCCTCGTAGGCGGCGCCGAGGATCGCCCGGGGGTCGGTGCCGTGCCGGAGGCCGGTGACGAGGCCGGCGGCGTGCGGCAGGTCGGGGGTGCGTTCGCCGTCGAGGTAGGGCAGGACGACGACGCCCTCGCCGGGGAGGGCGTCCTCCCGTTCGAGGCCGAGGAGGGTGGCGAACCGGTCGACGGCGAGCGTGCAGTTGAGGGTGCAGCCGAGCGGGAGGTGGGTGCCGTCGGTGGCGGCGAAGCCGGCGAGTCCGGCGTCGGCGGGACGGGTGCGGGTGGCGGCGAAGACCGTGCCGGAGGTGCCGAGGCTGACGACCGGGTGGTCGAGCAGGCCGGCGCCGCCGAGGCCGAGGCCGACGGCCGCGGCCATGTTGTCGCCGGTACCGGCGGCGACGACGACGGTGCGGGGCAGGCCGAGCGCCTCGGCGGCGGCTTCGGTGAGCGTGCCGACGGGGGTGGCGCCGGTGGGGGCGACGGCCGGCAGGAGGGCGGGGTCGAGGCCGATGAGGTCGAGGACCTCGGGGTCGTACGCACCGGCCGGAGCCGGACAGTCGGTACGGGTGCCGTCCGGGCGGTGGTCGGCGGTCCCGACCGGCCGGCCGGGACCCGCCGGGGCTCCGAGGCCCGCCGGTGCCTTGGAGCCCGCCGGGACCTCGCCCGTCCGGCGACCCGCCGGTGCCTTGGAGCCCGCCGGGACCTCGCCCGTCCGGTACCAGCACGTCCCGGACGCGTCGCCGGGGTCGGTGACCGCGAGGCCGGTGAGGCGTTCGGTGAGGTGGTCGTGGGGGAGGCGGACGGCGGTGGTGGCTTCGGCGTGGTGCGGTTCGTTCTCGCGGAGCCACAGCCATTTGGCGGCGGTCATGGAGGCGACGGGGAGCGAGCCGGTGCGGGCCGGCCAGGCGGCCGGGCCGCCGAGGCGGCCGGCGAGGGCGGCGGCCTGGGGAGCGGAACGGGTGTCGTTCCAGAGGAGGGCGGGGCGTACGGGACGGGCGTCGGCACCGAGGGTGACGAGGCCGTGCTGCTGGCCGGCGACGGCGATGCCGGTGACGGCGGCGGGCGGGACGCCGGAGTCCCGGACGGCCGCGCGGACGGCCGCGCACAGGGCCGTCCACCAGGCGTCGGGGTCGGACTCGCGCGCGCCGCCGGTACCGGTGACGGTGTGCGGGGCGCGGCCCGCGGCGAGGACCTCGCCGGTGTCCGCGTCGACCACGAGGGCCTTGGTGGACTGCGTGGAGCTGTCCACGCCGATCACGACGGAGCGGCTGGTGGGCACACCGTCACCTCTTCTCTTCACTCGTCGGGTCTGGCGCCGAGCGCCCCCGTCCCGTATTAGTTATCTCAGAAAACAAATCCGGTGGCCAGTAGCAAGGAGACACCATGACGGAGCGCTTCTCACCCACGCCCGAGGACCGTTTCACCTTCGGCCTGTGGACCGTCGGCTGGCAGGGCCGTGACCCCTTCGGCGACGCGACCCGCCCCGCGCTGGACCCCGTCGAGGCGGTGGAGCGGCTCGCCGGTCTCGGCGCGTACGGCGTCACCTTCCACGACGACGACCTGATCCCCTTCGGCGCCTCGGAGACCGAGCGCGACACGGTGGTCAAGCGCTTCCGGGGCGCCCTGGACCGCACCGGCCTCGCGGTGCCGATGGCCACGACGAACCTGTTCGGCCACCCCGTCTTCAAGGACGGGGCCTTCACCGCCAACGACCGCGACGTGCGGCGGTTCGCCCTGCGCAAGACCCTCCGCAACATCGACCTGGCCGTCGAGCTCGGCGCCACGGTCTACGTCGCGTGGGGCGGCCGCGAGGGTGCCGAGTCCGGCGCGGCGAAGGACGTCGCGGTCGCGCTCGACCGGATGAAGGAGGCCTTCGACCTGCTCGGCCAGTACGTCACCGAGCAGGGCTACGACCTGCGCTTCGCGATCGAGCCCAAGCCGAACGAGCCGCGCGGCGACATCCTGCTGCCGACCATCGGGCACGCGCTCGCGTTCATCGAGCGGCTGGAACGGCCCGAGCTGGTGGGCGTGAACCCCGAGACCGGGCACGAGCAGATGGCCGGGCTGAACTTCCCGCACGGCATCGCGCAGGCGCTGTGGGCGGGCAAGCTCTTCCACATCGACCTGAACGGCCAGTCGGGTATCAAGTACGACCAGGACTTCCGCTTCGGGGCGGGCGACCTGCGGCAGGCGTTCTGGCTGGTGGACCTGCTGGAGACGGCCGGGTACGCCGGGCCGCGCCACTTCGACTTCAAGCCGGTGCGCACGGACGGCTTCGACGGCGTGTGGGAGTCGGCGAAGAACTGCATGCGCAACTACCTGATCCTGAAGGAGCGCGCGGCCGCCTTCCGCGCCGACGCCGACGTCCTGGACGCACTGGCCGCCTCCCGGCTGCCGGAGCTCGCCGAGCCGACGGCCGCCGACGGCCTCGCCGGGCTGCTCGCCGACCCGACGGCGTACGAGACCTTCGACCCGGACGCGGCGGCGGCGCGCTCCATGGCCTTCGAGCGGCTGGACCAGTTGGCCCTGGAGCACCTGCTCGGCGTCCGCTGAGGAGGCACCGGCGCCTCCGTACGGACCGGCCCGGGTCCGTACGGGCGTCGCGGCGGCGACCGTGCGCGGGTCGGCGTCCGGCGGACGTCGAGCGACGGACGACCAGCTCCGGCCGGAGGGCCACGTGCGCGTGCCGGTGGCCGGCCGCCCCCTCGCCGGTCTCCTCCAGAAGGAGCGCGGCGGCGGACCGTCCCGCCTCGGCCACCGCGCGGTGCGCGCCCTCGCGCCGGTCGCGGACCTGCCGGAAGCGGGACGGTCCGCCGACGCGGCCGAGGGAGCGGTGACCGGTGGCGGTCCCGCCTCTGGCTCGTACGCGCAACGGCCCCGAGGCGCGCTGGTGGCGCGCGGGCCGCCCCTGCGACACTGCGTCCCGCAGAATGGCCGTGCCGGCCGTGCCGCCCGGGACGCGGCCGGGTCCGGCTCGAACCGTCCCCGAGGAACCCGTGATGCGCGTCGCCCTGTTCGTCACCTGCGTCAACGACGCCGTCTTCCCCGCGACGGGGGTGGCCGTGGTCCGGCTGCTCGAACGGCTGGGCGTGGAGGTGGACTTCCCCGCCGCGCAGACCTGCTGCGGGCAGCCGCAGTACAACACCGGCTACCGCGACCTGACCGCCCCGCTGGTCCGGCGCACGGTCCGGGCCTTCGAGGGGTACGACCACGTCGTGACGCCGTCCGGGTCGTGCGCGGCGATGGTGCGCTCGCACTACCCGGCGTTCGGCGCGGAGGCGGCGGGCCTCGGACCGCGGACGTACGAGCTGACCGAGTTCCTGGTGGACGTGCTGGAGGTGACGGACGTGGGCGCGTACTTCCCGCACCGGGTGACCTACCACCCGTCCTGTCACGGACTGCGGACGCTCGGCCTCGGCGAGCGGCCCCGGCGCCTCCTGGAGGCGGTGAAGGGCCTGGAGCTCGTGGAGCTGCCGGGCGCGGAGGAGTGCTGCGGCTTCGGCGGCACCTTCGCGGTGAAGAACCCGGACGTGTCGGCGGCGATGGGTGCCGACAAGATCGCGAACGCCCTGTCCACCGGTGCCGAGGTGCTGTGCGGCGCGGACAACTCCTGCCTGCTGCACGTGGGCGGGATGCTGAGGCGGCGGGACGCGCCGCTGAGGGCCCTGCACCTGGCGGAGATCCTGGCGAGCACGGAAGAGGAGCCCTGGCGATGAGCGGCGAGAGGACGCGCCCGGACGGGACGGGCGACGGGCGGGCCTTCCTCGGGATGCCGGCGTTCCCGGAGGCGGCGCACGAGGCCGTCCGCGACGAACGGCTGCGAGCCAATCTCCGGCACGCCACCCGCACCATCCGGGACAAGCGGGCGCGGGCCGTGGCGGAGCTGGACGACTGGGCCGAGCTGCGCGAGGCGGGCAAGCGGATCAAGGACGACGTCCTGCGGAACCTCGACACCCATCTGCTCCGGCTGGAGGAGGCGGTGACGGCCGCGGGGGGCACCGTGCACTGGGCCGCCGACGCGGACGAGGCCAACCGGATCGTGACGGAGCTGGTGCGGGCGACGGGCGAGAGGGAGGTCGTCAAGGTCAAGTCGATGGCCACCCAGGAGATCGGGCTCAACGAGCACCTGGAGGCCGAGGGCATCGCCGCGTACGAGACGGACCTCGCGGAGCTGATCGTCCAGCTCGGCGACGACCGTCCCTCGCACATCCTGGTGCCGGCGATCCACCGCAACCGCGGCGAGATCCGGGACATCTTCCGCGAGAAGATGGGGCGTTGGGGCCGCCCGGCACCCGAGGGCCTCGGCGACGCGCCGGCCGACCTGGCCGAGGCGGCCCGGCTGCACCTGCGGGAGAAGTTCCTGCGGGCCCGGGTCGGGATCTCCGGGGCGAACTTCATGGTCGCCGAGACCGGCACCCTCGTCGTCGTCGAGTCCGAGGGCAACGGCCGGATGTGCCTGACGCTGCCCGAGACCCTCATCTCCGTCGTCGGCATCGAGAAGGTGGTGCCGACCTGGCGGGACCTGGAGGTGTTCCTCCAGACGCTCCCCCGCTCCTCGACCGCCGAGCGGATGAACCCGTACACGTCGATGTGGACCGGCACCAGCGACGGCGACGGCCCGCGCGCCTTCCACCTGGTCCTCCTGGACAACGGCCGCACCGACGCGCTCGCCGACGAGGTGGGGCGCCAGGCGCTGCGGTGCATCCGCTGCTCGGCCTGTCTCAACGTCTGCCCGGTGTACGAGCGGGCCGGCGGCCACGCCTACGGCTCCGTCTACCCCGGGCCGATCGGTGCGATCCTCACCCCGCAGCTGCGGGGCACCACGAGCGCGGTCGACGCCTCCCTGCCGTACGCCTCCTCGCTCTGCGGGGCCTGTTACGACGTGTGCCCGGTCGCCATCGACATCCCCGAGGTGCTCGTGCACCTGCGGGAGAAGGTCGCCGGGCAGGACGGGCACCGCCTGGAGCGGGCCGCCGTCACGGCCGCCACCTGGCTGCTCGACCGTCCGCGCGCCCTGGCGGCGGGCGAGCGGCTCGCCTCGGCGACCCGCGCGCTCCACCCGCGCCGGCTGCCGGGGCCGGGCGCCCGGCAGTGGTCGGACCACCGCGACCTGCCCGAGGTGCCCGCCGAACCGTTCCGCGACTGGTGGAGGAAGAACCGGACATGACACCCGACACCACCGGCTCGCGCGCGCGGGTCCTCGCACGGATCCGTGCCGCGGTCGCCGGAGCGCCGGAGGCCCCCGGGGTGACCCGGGAGTACCGCGTGCGCCACGTCCCGGACGACCCGGACGCCCTCCTCGACCTCCTCCACGAGAACCTCGCCGACTACCGCGCGCAGGTGCACCGCACACCGCCGGACGGAGTCGGCGCGCTCGTGGCCCGGCTGCTCGCCGAGCGCGGCGCACGCAGCGTCGCCGTCCCGCCCGGGCTGCCCGCCGACTGGCTCGGCGCCACCGACGCCGAGCAGCGGACCGACGATCCGCCGTTGACCCCGGGCGAGCTCGACGCCACGCACGCGGTGGTGACGGGGTGTGCGCTGGCGATCGCCGAGACCGGCACGCTCGTCCTCGACGGCGGCCCCGGCCAGGGCCGGCGGGCCCTCACCCTCGTCCCCGATCTGCACGTCTGCGTCGTGCGGGCCCCCGCGCAGGTGGTGGCCTCGGTGCCGCTGGCGCTTCCCCGTCTCGATCCCACGCGCCCGCTGACCTGGATCTCCGGCCCGTCCGCCACCAGCGACATCGAACTCGACCGGGTGGAGGGCGTGCACGGGCCGCGGACCCTGGAGGTCGTCCTGGTGACCGACGGCCCCTGACGGCGCGGCCCGCGAGCACCCGCGTCGCCGGTCTCCGGCGCGGGTCGTGCGCGGTCCGGGAGCGGCGGTCCGGTTCAGCGGGCGGGTGGCCGAGGCGGGCGGAGAGGGCTCCGGCTCCCCGCACCGCGAGGGCGGTGAGCTCGGGGACGCGGTCCTCGCTCCAGCGGTGCACCGGCACCGCGACGGACAGGGCGGCGACGATCCGGCCGGAGCCCTCGCGGACCGCGGCGGCGACGGCGTTGGCGTCCGGGTCGGACTCCCGGCGTTCCAGGGCGGCGCCGAGGCGTCCGGCCTCACCGTGCGGGACAGCTCCGGCCCGCCGCCCCGCCCGCCCGGGAACTGGCGGACCGCCACGGGGGCGGACCCGGCCGGACGGCGCGGCGGGGGACGCTCGGTCCGGTCCGGCGCCCCCACCGTGCCCGCCCGCCGGACCCTCGGTTCAGCCGTCGAGCACGCGCTCCTCGCCCCGGCGCAGCACGAGCCGGGACGCCCCCGCCGGGCCGCGGACCTCGATGTCGGCGTCGCGGTCGGGGCGCAGGACGGCGCGGTACGCCCCCGGGGACCAGGTCAGGTCCAGACGGGCGCCGAACCGGGTCCGTACGCCCTCGACGCGGCCGTCGGGGCAGCGGGCCGGGAGCGCGGGCAGCAGGACGAGCCGGCCGGGCGTCGACTGCGCGAGGCATGCGAGGAGGAGGGCCGGAAGGGCGTGCGCGGCGTCGGCGTCGTAGGCGGCGCGGGCGGGGTGGTGCGCGCTCATCAGGGAGTCGTGGAAGTAGTCCCCGGTGAGGACCCGCGTGAGGGCGTCCCCGGTGCGGGCGGAGTCGCCCAGGCGGGCGGCGACGAGGCCGTGGTGGAGGTGTCCGTGGGCCGAGTCGTTCTCGCTGCGGCGCAGCGCGAGGGCGCGGCGGGCGGCGCGGGCCAGGTCGGGCGTGTCGTACGGGGTGATCTCCTCCAGCGGCCAGACGGGGTGGAGGTGGCTGAGGTGCCGGTGCCGGTGGTGGTCACCGGGTCCGGGCCGGGCCCATTCGGCGAGGGCCCCGTCGTCGTCGACCCGGTACGCCGGGAGGCGGCCGGCGAGTGCCCGCCAGCGCGCCGCGTCGGCGGCGGGCGCGCGCTCGGCGGCGGCGCGCAGGGCGTGGCCCGCGGCGGCGATGTCCATCGTGGCGTCGACCGCGCCCCGGCTCCCGCCTTCCGGGTGGTTCTCCGGCGCGTAGGAGGGGACGATCGCGATCCGTCCGTCGGGTCCGGTGCGGGTGAGGAAGTCCTCGTAGAAGAGGGCGAGTTCGGTCAGCAGGGCGGTGACGGGCGCGGTGCGGCGGCCGGTGGCCTCCTCGTGGTCGAGGAGGGGTTTGAGCAGCCGGTCGGCGCCGGCGGTCCAGAGGTGGAGGGGGAATGCGCGGCTGAAGTGGTACGCGTGCCCCGACGTCCCGTCCGTGTGGGACGGGGCGACGACGCCGCGGGCGCCGAAGACGGCCCGGACGTTCTCGCGCCAGTCGTCCGTCCGGCCTTCGATCAGCGCCGCGTGGGCCCGTGTCGTCTCGGGCAGGTCGGCGGCGACGGCGGACGCGGTCTGGAGGTTCAGGTGGGCGTGGGTGGTGAACGCCCCGGACCAGGGGGTGTCCCAGTCGCCCGTCCAGAGTCCGGGCAGCCGGGGCGGCAGCATCCCGGAGGAGGAGAGCAGGTGGTAGCGGCCCGCGGCGAAGAGGCGTTCGAGCAGGGCGGGGCTGTCGGGGCGGGCGAGGAGCGCCGACCCGGGGAGGGCCCGTTCGTCCGGGTCGGCGCCGAGGTCGAGGGTGACGCGCCGGTAGGCGGGTTCGTGCAGGGCGGTGTGGCGGGCGAGGAGCCGGGCGTGGACGGCGGCGGGATCCGTGGCGCCGGTGCCGGTGATCGCCGCGTGCCGGGCTGCGGCGCCGGTGACCAGCGAGCGCAGCGCCTCCGTCTCCTCGTCGGGGTCGGTGTCCGCGGGGTGCCGGCGGACGCGGGTGAGGAGGAGCAGCCGGCCGGCGCCCTCGATCCGTACGCCGGAGTCGGTGAGGGTGGTGCGGCCGGTGTCGGTGACCAGGACGGTGAGGCCGGTGTAGCCGAGCGGGCTGTCCGGGTAGCGGGCGTGGAGGGTGAGGACACTCGCGCGGCGGTCGGTGGCGAGGCCCCGGCCGACCGCGAGTCCCGCGGGGGCGCCGGGCAGCCGGTGGTCGAGGTCGATCTCGACGCGGGGGCCGGGCGCGGTCACGTACTGCACGACGACGTCGTCGGCGCGGGAGACGAAGACCTCGCTCCGCCGCTCCCCGCACGAGCCGGTGACGACGCCGGTGGCGAAGTCCACGGACCGGCGCACCGGGAGGGCCGTGTCGGCCGCGGGCGGGCGGCGGACACGGGTGCGGAATCCGGGGTGGAAGGGCCGGACCCAGCGCAGCGGCCGGCCGTCGGTGAAGGTCTCGGCCGCGGTGGGGTCCCCGGCGAGCAGGGCGTCCTGGAGGGCGGGGAGCCGGTCGGCGAGGCGGGGCGGGGCGGTGTCGGCGGGCGGGTTGTCCGGCCGGACGAGGGTGTGGTGGGTGACCGTGACCGGGTCGTCGTCGGGGTCGCCGTGGACCAGGGCACCGTGGCACCCGTTCCCGGCGAGGAAGGCGTCCTCCCAGCGGGCCGCGGGCGCGGGCTCCCAGGTGCCGTGGTTCATCCGCGTCCCTCCGTCCCGGTCGCCGTGGTGCCGTCGTCCCCGCGTCCGGGGGCCGGGAGCGGGTCCAGGACGGCTGCCCCGTACCGCTCCGACGTCGGCTCCCCTTCCGTGATGGTGCCGCTGAGGAGGTCGCGGTGGGCGCCGGGCAGCGGCACGGTGACCGCGTCGCGGCCGTGGTGGAGGAGGAAGAGCAGCGTGCCGCGGCGGACGGCCCCGACGCCGGCGGGGAGGCCGTCGACAGCCGGCCGCACTCCGGCGTCGCCGGCCGGGCCGGCGAGCAGCACGCTCAGGGCGGCGGGCTCGGAGAGGGGGGAGAGGTACCCGGCACGGCCGTTGCGGAGGACGGCGGGCAGGCGTGCTCCGACGCGGGCGCGCCGTCCGACCTGGCCGACTCCCAGGGCCGCTTCGCCACCCACGTGAAGGCCGGCGCGGCCGCGCCGCGGGCCGGCGTCGACTCCTGCACCGACCACGGGACGGACGCCTCGGTGATCCTGGGCCGGCTGCGCGGGACCCTGGAGCGCGGGCTGATCGGCGCCGAGGACGTGGACCGCGCGGTGGGGCGGCAGCTGACCGTGCGGCGCCTCCTCGGCGGGTTCGACCCGGACGGCGGTCCGCACGCCGACGAGGACCGGTTCGACACCCCCGGCCACCGCGAGGCGGCGGAGTCCGCGGTCGTCCTCCTCCCCGATGGACCGGCGCCCGACGGGCGGCCCCTGCTCCCGCTCGCCGCCGACCCGGGTCGGATCGCGGTCGTCGGCCTCCTCGGCGGCGCCTGCGAACGGGACTGGTACAGCGGCGCCCTGCTCCACCGGTCCGGCCCGCTCGACGGGCTCCGGGAGCGGTTCGGCGCCGACCGGGCGGACTGCGCCGAGGGCGGGGACCGGATCGGGCGGCGCACCGCGTCCGCCCTCTGGCTGCGCCTCCCGGAGGGCGGGCCGGCCGGGCCCGTACGCGACGCCGGGGCCGCCCTCGACCCGGCCCCGGTCACCGGCCGCACCGGCCTTCCGCCGCTCACCGCCGCCCCCGAGGGCTCCGCGCTCCCCCTCGTCGACCAAGGCGGCGGGGTGCTCACCCTGCGCGCTCCCGACGGCCGCTATCTGTCGGTCGCCGAGGACGGCCTCGTCCGCGCCTCGGCGGACGAGCCGGGCGGCTGGGTCGTACGGGAGACGTTCCGGCTCGAAGCCCATGGGGACGGGCACCTCCTTGTGCACCTCGGGACGGGGGGCTACGTCTCTGTCGCCGCCGGGGCCGTGAAGGTTGCCGCCGCGCGCGCATCCGCCGAGACCTTCACCGTCGGGACCCTCGAACGCGGCGAGGAGGCCGTCGCCCGCGCCGCCGCCGCGGCGGACGTGGTCGTCGTCCTCGCCGGCGACGAGCCGCACGTCAACGGCCGCGAGACCGAGGACCGCACGACGCTCGCCCTCCCCGCCCACCAGGACCGCCTCCGGCGCGCCGCGCACGCCGCCGACCTCCGGACGGGCCGGCGCCGAGGGCCGGAGGCGGCCGTGAAGGACGGGGCGGGCGGAGGCGGGGGCGAGGCGTGCCCCGCGGCCGCGGGGGACGCGACGTCCGCGCTCCGGGTGGAGGACGTCGCGCGCTGGTGACCACGCAGGCCGCGGGCCCGGCGGGGGCGGCCGACGGGTGGCGGCGCGCGCCTCGCGGTGTCAGCCGCGGAGGGTGTCGATGGCCTTCTCGATGCGGCGGCGGCGCGTGTCGGCGCCCTTCGCGCTCTCGATGGCGAGCACGTGGCGGCGCTTGTGGGTGTGGGAGAGGCTGTCGTAGGCGGCGCGGACGAAGGGGTCCTCGTCGAGGGCGGCGGCGAAGTCCGGGGGCTCGACGACGACGCGGGGCTCGGTGTCGAGCTCCAGCTCGACCTCGACCTCCTCGCCCGTCTCGACGCCGGCGGCCTCGCGGTTGGCCTTGCTGAGGCCGAGCAGGTGGCGGCCGCGCATGATGGCGACCCGGCTCTTCCAGGAGTGCCCGTTGACGGTGATCGTCACCGGCGGCCGCGCGCCTCCACCGAGCGCCTCGACGACCTCGGGCGGAACCTCCAGACCCCGCATGCGCTCGGGCGGTTCGACCTCGGACCGAAACTTCATGCTCTTCCTCCTGTGGTTCCACGGGCACACCGCGGATCGGGTCCGCCCGGTTCCGAAGGCCGCTCGGGCAGGCCGGCCCTCGGGTCGCCCCAGCCACCGCCCGACAGGGCACCGACGGGGCTCGAGGATCGTAGCGCCGGCCCTCCGCCCCTCCGCGCCGCCTCCCGGCCATGTCGCGGACCGGTTTCCGTCCGGGCGCCTCCGCACCCCAGGGACGGGGCCGAGCAGGGGAGTTCGGCGCCCGAGACGGCCGGCGCGCGAGCTCTCCGGACCGCGCGGCCGAGTGCTTCGACCAGGCTCCCTCCGGCCGCTCGTGGGCGGCTGGAGGGAGGAACGCGTTCCGCTCGGCCCGTCGGCCGTCACGGGTCCGACGGCTGTCCGGGGCGTCCGTGAGGCCCCGGGCGGGTGGCCGCGCGGACACCGGCGCCGGCACGTGCCGGGGAGGGCCGTCGCCCTCGCCGCCGCACCGCGCCCGGCCGGAGCGCGACAACCGGTGTCCCCCGCGCGGCCGCGGTCGTGCCGCTCGGGGGTCATCCCGGCAAAACGGCGAACCAGCCCCGGCGCCGCCCGGATCCCGCGGGACAGAAAACGCTTTCACGAACCCTGTGCGAAGCATTGACGAAACATCGAAGCCCCCCTAGCTTCATGCCCGTTGCACTGCGTACGTCATATATGAGACGCGATACACGAGATCTGAGAGTGCTCCATGACCTTCGCCCCCAGTCCCATCCCGTCCCGCACCCAGTACGTCCTGGAGGCGATCAAGCACGACATCCTCACCGGGGGTCTCCGACCGGGCCAGGCGCTCGTGGAGACCGAACTCGCCGCGCGCTTCGGGGTGTCGAAGACCCCGGTCCGCGAGGCGCTCAAGACCCTCGCGGGCAGCGGGCTCGTGGTGATGAACCAGTACAAGGGCGTCACCGTCCGGATGGTCGACGCGGACATGGCCCGCGCCGTGTACGACGTCCGCCTGCTCCTGGAGCCCGAGGCCGTCCGCCGCGCCGTCGTCTCCGGAGCCCCGCTGGACGCGGCGCACGAGGCGCTGCGCCGGGCCGCGAGCGCCGAGGACCCGGCCGAACGGTCCCTGGCCAACCGGGAGTTCCACCGCGCGCTCTACCTGCCCTGCGGCAATCCGCTGCTCGGCCGGATGCTCGACGAGGTCCGCGACCAGGCCGCCCTGGTCTCCACCGTCGCCTGGGCCGCGGTCCCCTCCTGGGAGCGCGAGGCCGCGGAGCACGAGGAGATCCTGCGGCTGGCCGTCGCGGGCGACGCGGCGGGGGCCGGCCGGGCCGTCCACGAGCACATCGCCTCCTTCGTCGAGCGCGCCTTCCCCCCTTCCCCCGTGACCGGCGGGTGAGCGTCCACCCCGTGGGCGCCCAGCCCGTGAGCGAACTGCGAGGCACCATGGAATTCGAGACGCTGAGGACCGCCCTCGCCGACGTCGTGGCGATCCCGGTCACCCCCTTCGCCGAGGACGGCTCGGTCGACACCGCCGCCCACCGCGCGCTGCTGCGGCGGCTGCTCGACGGCGGGGTCCGCACCCTCACCCCCAACGGGAACACCGGCGAGTTCTACGCGCTCGCCCCCGAGGAGCGCCGGGCGGTCACCGAGGCGACCGTCGAGGAGGCGGGCGGGCGCGCCCTGATCCTGGTCGGCGTCGGCCACGACCTGCCGACCGCCGTCGACGCCGCCCAGCACGCCCACGCCACCGGCGCCGACATGGTGATGGTCCACCAGCCCGTCCACCCGTACGTCTCCGAGAGCGGCTGGGTCGACTACCACCGCGCGATCGCCGAGGCCGTCCCGGAGCTCGGCGTCGTCCCCTACGTCCGCAACCCGCTGCTGAGCGGGGCCCGGCTCGCCGAGCTGGGGTCCGCCTGCCCGAACGTCGTGGGCGTGAAGTACGCGGTCCCGGACGCGGCCCGGTTCGCCGGCTTCGCCCGGGACGCGGGGCTCGACCGGTTCGTGTGGGTGGCGGGCCTCGCCGAGCCGTACGCCCCCGCGTACTTCGCGAGCGGGGCGACCGGCTTCACCTCCGGCCTGGTCAACGTCTCCCCCGCGCTCTCCCTGGAGATGCTGCACGCGCTGCGCGCCGGGGACTATCCGACGGCCATGAAGGTGTGGGAGCGCGTCCGGCGCTTCGAGGAGCTGCGGGCGGCGAACGGCAGCGCCGACAACGTCACCGTCGTCAAGGAGGCGCTGGCCTCCCTCGGCCTGTGCCGCCGGGCGATCCGCCCGCCGAGCCGGGAACTCCCGGAGCCGGAGCGGGCCGAGGTCGCGGCGATCGCCGGCGGGTGGCCGATATGAGCGCCGACGGGGGCCGCCGGCCCGAGGAGCTCCGCAGCCACCAGTGGTACGGCACGGACGGGCTGCGCTCGTTCAGCCACCGGGCCCGCACCCGGCAGCTCGGCTACCTCCCCGAGGAGCACCTCGGGAAGCCGGTGATCGCGGTCCTCAACACCTGGTCCGACATCAACCCCTGCCACGTCCACCTCCGCGACCGGGCCCAGGCGGTGAAGCGGGGCGTGTGGCAGGCGGGCGGCTTCCCCCTGGAGTTCCCGGTCTCCACCCTCTCGGAGACCTTCCAGAAGCCGACCCCGATGCTCTACCGCAACCTGCTGGCCCTGGAGACCGAGGAACTGCTCCGCTCCTACCCGGTGGACGGGGCGGTGCTGATGGGCGGCTGCGACAAGACCACGCCGGCGCTGCTGATGGGCGCCGCGTCGGTCGACCTGCCGACCGTGTTCGTGCCGGCCGGTCCGATGCTGCCGGGCCACTGGCGCGGCGAGACGCTCGGCTCCGGCACCGACATGTGGAAGTACTGGGACGAGAAGCGGGCCGGGACGATCGGCGACTGCGAGATGGCCGAGCTGGAGAACGGGCTGGCCCGCTCCCCCGGCCACTGCATGACCATGGGCACGGCGTCCACGCTGACCGCTGCGGCCGAGACGCTGGGCGTGACGGTTCCGGGCGCCTCCTCGGTGCCGGCGGTGGACTCGGGCCACGACCGGATGGCGGCGGCCTCGGGCCTGCGGATCGTGGAGCTGGTACGGCAGGACCTGCGGCTCTCCCGGCTGCTCACCCGGGAGGCGTACGAGGACGCGGTGGCCGCGGTCCTGGCACTGGGCGGCTCGACGAACGCCGTCATCCACCTGATCGCGATGGCCGGGCGGTCCGGGGTGACGCTCACGCTCGACGACTTCGACCGGATCGCCCGGACGGTGCCGGTACTCGCGAACCTGCGGCCCGGCGGGCGGTTCCTCATGGAGGACTTCCACTTCGCGGGCGGGATGCCGGGGTTCCTGTCCCGGCTCACCGACGTGCTGCACCTGGACCGGCCGACGGTGTCGCACCCGACGCTGCGCGCACAGCTCGCGGGAGCGCTGGTCCACGACGACGAGGTGATCCGGGAGCGGTCGAGGCCGCTGGCGGAGGAGGGCGGGGTCGCCGTGCTGCGGGGCAACCTCTGCCCGGACGGCGCGGTCGTGAAGCACATCGCGGCCGATCCGCGGCTGCTGAAGCACACCGGCCCGGCGGTCGTCTTCGACGACTACCGGACGATGCAGCGGACCATCGACGACCCGGCGCTCGGCATCACGGCCGACCACGTGCTCGTGCTGCGCGGCGCGGGTCCGAAGGGCGGGCCGGGGATGCCGGAGTACGGCATGCTGCCGATCCCCCGGTACCTCCTGGAGCAGGGGGTGCGGGACATGGTCCGGATCTCCGACGCCCGGATGAGCGGGACGAGCTACGGGGCCTGCGTGCTGCACGTGGCACCCGAGTCCCACGTGGGCGGGCCCCTGGCCCTGGTCCGCACGGGCGACACGATCACCCTCGACGTCGCGGCCCGCTCCCTGCACCTGCACGTCCCCGACGAGGAACTGACCGCCCGTCGGACCGCGTGGACGCCGCCGCCGGCCCGGTACGAACGCGGCTACGGCGCGCTGTACATGGAGCAGATCACCCAGGCCGACACCGGCTGCGACTTCGCCTTCCTGTCCCGGCCGGGCACGACGCCCGATCCGTACGCGGGCTGAGACCCGCCCGGCGGTCCCGGCGCCTCGGCCGGCCGTCCCCCGCACCCCACCCCGCCTGTCCGAGATCTCGAACGTCGTTCGCGAAGCGCTTCACCGAGAACGGAGCCGCCGTCATGGCCTCAGCTGTGACCCCACCGCCCCGGGCCGTCCCGGCCCGGGCACGCCGTCGCACGGGAGCGACGCCCCGCCGACTGCCGTACCTGCTGATCGCCCCCGCCGGACTGCTGATGCTGGGCTTCATCGCCTACCCGGTGCTCAGCGTCTTCCACTACAGCCTCCGGCACCACAACCCCACGAAGCCCTGGCGGAACGGGTTCGCGGGGCTGGACAACTTCACCCGGATCTTCACGGACGACCCGCGGTTCTGGGGGACGCTGACCTTCAGCCTCAAGTGGGTGGTCGTCGAGGTGACGCTCCAGCTCCTCTTCGGGCTGGCGCTCGCCCTCATCGTCAACCAGACGTTCGTCGGCCGCGCGCTGGGCCGGGCGCTGGTGTTCTCGCCGTGGGCGGTGTCGGGCGTGCTGACGTCCGCGATCTGGGTGCTGCTCTACAACTCGCAGACGGGCATCACCCGTTACCTGGCCGACCTCGGTCTGGGCACCTACGGCACGTCGTGGCTCTCCGACACGGCGACCGTGTTCCCGGCGGCGGTCGTCGCCGACCTCTGGCGGGGCGTGCCCTTCTTCGCCATCCTCATCCTCGCCGACCTCCAGTCCGTGCCGAAGGACCTGTACGAGGCGGCCGAGGTCGACGGGGCGGGCCGCCTCCGCCAGTTCACGCACATCACGCTGCCGCACATCCGGGACGCGATCGTCCTCTCCACGCTGTTGCGCGCGGTCTGGGAGTTCAACAACGTCGACCTCCTCTACACGCTGACCGGCGGCGGACCCGCGGGCGAGACGACCACCCTGCCGCTGTACATCGCCCACACCAGCGTCGACGCCCACAACTTCGGATACGCCTCCGCGCTCACCACGGTGGCGTTCGTGATCCTTCTCTTCTGCTCGATGGTCTACCTGCGCCTGAGCAAGTTCGGAGGCGACGCCGCATGACAGCCGAGCCCATCCTGAGCGCGGCCCCCGCCGCCCAGGCGGCCGCCGCGCCGGACGCCCCGCCGCCGGGGCGGACACCGCCGGCCGCCGGCCGCGGCAGGCGCCGGGCCTGGGACGAGGTGCCCCGCTGGCAGATCTACCTGCCGCTGGGCGTGTACCTCCTCTTCACCCTCGTCCCCTTCTACTGGATCCTGCTGTTCGCCGTGCGGCCCGCCGGCTCCACCTCGCTGCTGCCCTGGCCGATGACCACCGCGCACTTCGAGAAGGTGTGGAACGACCGCAGCTTCGGCGTCTTCTTCCAGAACAGCCTCCTCATCGGCGTCGCGGTGCTGGTGATGACGACGGTCGTCGCACTGGCCGGCGGCTACGCGCTGGCCCGCTTCGACTTCCGGATCAAGGAGGGCTTCCTGCTGGCCCTGCTCTGCTCGCAGTTCGTGCCGGGCGCGCTGCTCCTCGTACCGCTCTTCCAGATCTTCGCCGAGCTGCGGATGATCAACTCGCTCGGCAGCGTCATCATCGCCGAGACCGTCTTCCAGCTCCCGCTGTCGATGATCCTCATCAGCGGCTTCATCAGGAACGTGCCGTACTCCCTGGAGGAGGCGGCGTGGGTCGACGGGTGCAACCGGTTCCACGCCTTCCGGATCGTGGTCCTGCCGCTGCTGCGGCCCGGCCTGGTCGCCGTCGGCTCCTTCGCGTTCGTCCACGCCTGGAACCACTTCCTCTTCGCCCTGATGTTCCTCAGCAGCCAGGACAAGCAGACCATCCCGGTCGGCCTCAACACCCTCATGGGCGCTGACAGCGTCGACCTCGGCGCGCTCGCCGCGGGCGGCGTCATCGCCGCCGTCCCCGTCGTCGTCGTCTTCGCCTTCATCCAGAAGTGGCTGGTCACCGGCTTCAGTGCCGGGGCGGTGAAGGGATGAACACCCCCCACACGAACAGGGAGGCCATGAACACCCCCCGCACCCCGCTGCCGGTCGTCCTCGCCGGCGCCCGCGGCCACGGCCGCAGCCACCTCCTCACGATCCGCCGCCTCCAGGAGCGGGGCCTCGTCCGGCTCGCCGGGGTCTGCGAACTCCGCCCGCTCGACGCGGCCGAACTGGAGGGCGTCGGCGACCCCGAGCAGTCCGCCGACCTCGACGCGCTCCTCGCCTCCACCGGCGCCCGGATCGCCGTGCTCTCCACCCCGATCCAGACCCATGCCGACCTGGCCCTCACCGCCGCCCGCCACGGCGCGCACCTCCTCCTGGAGAAGCCGCCGGCCCCGTCGTACGCGGAGTTCCGCAGGATGACCGACGGCATCGAGGCGGCCGGGGTGGCCTGCCAGATCGGCTTCCAGTCCCTCGGTTCGCACGCGGTGCCCGCGATCCGCCGGATGGTCGGGGACGGCGCCGTCGGCGAGCTCCTCGGGGTCGGCGCGGCCGGCGCCTGGGTCCGGGACGAGGCCTACTTCCGGCGGGTGCCCTGGGCCGGGCGCCGGCGGCTCGACGGCGCGGACGTCGTCGACGGGGCCCTGACCAACCCGCTCGCCCACGCCGTCGCCACCGCGCTCGCGCTGGCCGGGTCCCCCCGCGCCGAGGACGTCGAGCGCGTCGAGACAGAGCTGCTCCGCGCGCATGCCGTCGAGTCCGACGACACGTCCGCGGTCCGGGTCGTCACCGCATCCGGCGTCCGGGTCACGGTCGCCGCGACGCTGTGCGCCGAGAGGTCCTCGGAGCCGTACGTGATCGTGCACGGCAGCCGGGGGCGGATCACCTTCTGGTACCGGCAGGACCGGGTCCTGCTGCAGCGCGCCGGACACGGGCCCGAGGAGATCGAGTACGGCCGCACCGACCTCCTGGAGAACCTGGTGGCGCACGTGAGGGACGGCGAGCCGCTGTGCGTGCCGCCGGTCGCGACGGGGGCGTTCATGCGGGTGGTCGAGGCGGTGCGCACGGCCCCCGACCCGCGTCCCATCCCCGCCGCGCACTGGCACACCGAGTCCGGCGCGAGCGGACCGCGCCGGGTGGTCGACGGCGTCGACGCGCTGGTCGACGCGGCCGCCGACGGACTGCTGCTGTTCTCCGAACTCGGCGCCGCCTGGGCGCCGTCGACCCGGGCGGAGGTCCGATGACCGCCGGGACGGCGACCACGCTGCGGTGCGCGGGCCGCACCGTCGCCCACTACACCACGCGGCCCGGGCCGGCCCCCGGTCACGTGCCGCGGCCCTTCCTCCATCCCGTGACCACGCTCGCCGGGCGGGCGGTGACCGAGGCCGGGCCGGCGGACCACCCGCACCACCTGGGGGCGGGCGTCGCCGTGGCCGACGTCGACGGCCGCAACTTCTGGGGCGGGCGCACCTTCGTCCGCGGCCGCGGTCCCGTGGCGCTCGACGACCACGGCGTCCAGCGCCACGACGGGTTCAAGCTGTGCGACCCGGACGGTTTCGTGGCGGAGCTGAGCTGGACGGCGGGCGGCGCGCTGCTGTTCCGCGAGCACCGGACCGTGGCGGCCGTCGCGCTCACCGACTCCGCCTGGGCCCTGGACCTCACCTTCTCGCTGGCCAACGCGTCCGGGCGGGAGCTGTCGATCGGCAGTCCCGCGACGAACGGCCGGCCGGGCGCGGCCTACGGCGGGTTCTTCTGGCGGGCGCCCAAGGAGGCGACGGTGCCGCTGGTGTTCGGCGCGGACGCGGACGGCGAGGAGGCGGTGCACGGGGCCGCGGCCGACTGGGCGGCGCTCGCGGGCGACGGCTGGACGCTGGTGTTCGCCGGGGCGACGGCGGCGACCCGCGCCGACCCGTGGTTCGTGCGCGCCGCCGAGTACCCCGGTGTCGGCTCCTCGCTCGCCTCCGCCGGACGGCTCGCGGTGCCGGCCGGGGGGACCCTGGTGCGCCGGGTGGTGACCGTCGTCGCCGACGGCCGCCTCGACCGGGCCGGGGCGGCGGCGCTGGTCCGCAAGGCGGTGGCGTCGTGAGCGCGGCGGGCCGGGGCGGCGGGTCCGCGAGCGCCACCGGCGACCTGGGGGACGGGACGTACCGCAATCCGGTGCTGGCGGCCGACTGGTCCGACCCGGACGTGCTGCGGGTGGGCGAGGACCACTACCTCACCGCCTCCAGCTTCGGCCGCGCGCCCGGGCTGCCCCTGCTGCACTCGCGCGACCTGGTGAACTGGAGCCTCGTCGGCCACGCGCTCGAACGGCTGGAACCGGCGGCCGCGTTCGCCTCGCCCCGGCACGACCGGGGCGTGTGGGCGCCGTCGCTGCGCCACCACGACGGACGGTTCTGGATCTTCTGGGGCGACCCCGACCACGGCATCCACCAGGTCAACGCCCCCTCGGTCCGCGGACCGTGGACAGCGCCGCACCTGGTGAAGGCCGGCCGGGGCCTCATCGACGCCTGCCCCCTGTGGGACGAGGAGTCGGGCGAGGCGTACCTCGTGCACGCCCTGGCCAAGTCCCGGGCCGGGGTGAACAACCGGCTCGTCGGGCACCGGATGAGCCCGGACGGCACGAAGGTCCTCGACGAGGGCCGGGTCCTGGTGGACGGCGACCTCATCCCGGGCTGGTTCACCCTGGAGGGCCCCAAGGCGTACCTGCACGACGGCCTCTTCTGGATCCTCGCACCGGCCGGGGGCGTGGCCACCGGCTGGCAGGGCGCGTTCCGGTCACGGTCGTTCTTCGGCCCGTACGAGGAGCGGATCGTCCTGGCCCAGGGCGACACCGACGTCAACGGCCCCCATCAGGGCGGCTGGGTCCGCACCCAGGCCGGCGAGGACTGGTTCCTGCACTTCCAGCAGACGGGCGCGCACGGCAGGGTCGTCCACCTCCAGCCGATGCGCTGGGGCGCGGACGGCTGGCCGGTGCTCGGCGAGGACGGCGCCCCGGTGCGCGTCCACCGCAAGCCCGACCTGCCGGAGCAGCCCGCGGCGCGCCCCGCCGTGGACGACTCCTTCCCGGGCGGGCGGTTCGGACGCCAGTGGCAGTGGACCGCCAACCCGGACGAGGGCTGGGCCAGTCACCACGCGGGGGACGGGCTGCGCCTCGCCTGTGTCCGGGGCGGGCGCCCGGTCGACCTGCGGAGCGTGCCGCACGTCCTCACGCAGCGGCTGCCGTCCGGGGCGTGCGCGGTCGAGGTGGGCGTGCGGCTCGACGCGGCGGCGCCCGGCGCCCGTGCCGGACTGGTCGTCCTCGGCGACGCCTATGCCTGGATCGGGCCGGAGCGCGCTCCCGACGGCACGACCCGGCTCGTGCACCGCTTCGCCCCCGCGGGAGCCGACGCCGAGCGGGACGCGGCGCACTCCCTGCCGCTCGCCGGCGACCGTGCCCTGCTGCGGATCGAGATCACGGCGGACGCGCGCTGCCGGTTCTCGTACTCCGCCGACGGCACGCCCCGGCCGGTCCGCCTCGGGCCGGAGTTCGCGGCCACGCCCTGGCGCTGGGTCGGCGCCCTGCTCGGCCTGTTCGCGGCCGCGCCGGCGGGCGCGGGGCACGCCGGGACGGCCGTGTTCTCCGCCTTCCGCGTCACCCCCGCCTGACGCCGTCCCTGGCGCCGGGCGCCCCGGCGCCCCCTCAGGACTCCCCCACACCCCCTTTTCGCACGTTCCGGCACCACCCGCAGAGAAGAGAGCCGACGATGACCATCCTCCCCGGCGGACGGCGCAGAGCCGCCCTCGCCCTCGCCCTGTCCGGCGTCCTCGCCCTGACCGCCACCGCCTGCGGTGACGACGGCAGCGGCGCGGGCGGCGACCAGGGCACCGAGGGTTCGGGCAAGGGAAAGATCACCTTCTGGGACAACAACGGCGGCGTCCGCACCGAGGTCTGGAAGGAGATCATCGCGGACTTCGAGAAGGCGAACCCCGGCATCGACGTCGAGTACGTCGGGATCGCCTCCAAGGAGGTCCAGTCGAAGTACGACACCGCCATCCAGGGCGGCGGCCTGCCGGACGTCGGCGGCGTGGGCGCGGCGATGCTCGCCGGGATCGCCGCGCAGAACGCCCTGGAACCGCTGGACGCCCGGATCGAGGGAAGCGCCCTCAAGGGCAGGCTGAACGCGGGCATGCTCGCGAGCGTGAGGTCGGCCGGCGGCCGGGACAAGCTGTTCACGGTCCCCACGTCCGCCAGCAACGGCGTGCTGTACTACCGCACCGACCTGTTCCGGGCGGCCGGTCTGGAGGAGCCGTCCACCTGGTCGAGGTTCTACGCGGCGGCCGACCGGCTCACCGCGGCGGACGAGAACCGGTTCGGCTACACGATCCGCGGCGGCGCCGGCTCCATCGCCCAGGCCCTGGACGCCATGTACGGCCAGAGCGGCATCACGTCCTTCTGGAACGGCGACCGGACCACGGTCAACGACCCGAAGAACGTCGCCGCCCTGGAGAAGTACGCCGGGCTGTTCAAGCGGACGACGCCCGCCGCCGACGTCAACAACGACTTCACCAAGATGGTCGCGCAGTGGGACAGCGGCCAGATCGGCATGCTCAACCACAACCTGGGCTCCTACCAGGACCACGTGAAGGCGCTCGGCACGGAGAAGTTCCGGGGCATCCCCAACCCGACGCTGGACGACGGCACCCGGGTGCAGGTCTCCAACCCCGTCGACGGGCTCGGTCTCTTCTCCTCCGGCAGGAACAAGGCCGCGGCGTGGAAGTTCATCGAGTTCGCCGCCTCGCACGCCTCCAACAGCAAGTGGAACGAATCGGCCGGCGCCATCCCCGCGAACACGGAGGCCGCCCGGGACGCCTGGCTGCAGGAGTCCGAGCCGACCAAGCTCGGCGCCGAGGTCCTCTTCAGCGGCAAGGCCGCCATCGTGGAACTGCCGTACTACCTGCCGGACTGGAACACCCTCTCCAAGGCCGACAACGAACCGGCCTTCCAGAAGGTCCTCCTCGGCAAGGCCACCGCCAAGGAGTTCCTCGACCACTTCGCCGAGCAGCTGAACACGGCCCAGGCCGAGTGGAAGCAGCAGAACCCGTGAGCGCCGCCCGCCGACCCGCCCACGCACCGTCCACCGACCGGATGATCCGGCCCGTCTCCGAGGAGAGCCGACCGTGAACCGACGCACCCGGCGGGGAGTGGTCGCCGCGACCGCCCTCGCGCTGACCCTCACCGCGCCCCCGGCGGGCGCCCACACCGGACACCGGCCGGGCGCCGACCCGGCCCGCGCCGTCCTGCCGGCCGGCGACGGCTGGGCCTCCGACGGCACGGGCACCACCGGCGGGTCCGCCGCCGTCGCCTCCCGGGTCCTCACCGTCACCACGTGGGAGGAGTTCCGGGCCGCGCTCGCGCTGCCCGGCACCGAGCCCCGCATCGTCAAGGTGGCGGGCACGCTCGACGCGACCGCCGCCGGCTGCGCCGCCTTCGAGGCCCCCGGCTACGACTTCGCCCGCTACCTCGCCGACTACGACCCCGCGGTCTGGGGGTACGAGAACGAGGTCAGCGGCCCCCAGGAGACGCTGCGGGCCGCCTCCGCGGCCGCGCAGGGCCGGGCGATCAAGGTGCAGGTGCCCGCCAACACCACGATCGTGGGCGTCGGGCGGCACGCGGGCATCACCGGCGGCAGCCTCCAGGTGCAGGGCGTCGACAACGTCGTCGTCCGCAACCTCACCCTGGAGAGCCCCCTCGACTGCTTCCCCCGGTGGGACCCGACGGACGGGGCGACCGGGGCCTGGAACTCCGAATACGACAGCCTGGTCGTGTACGGCTCCACCCACGTCTGGGTCGACCACAACACGTTCACCGACGGCGCCCACCCGGACAGTTCGCTCCCCACCCACTACGGCGAGGTCTACCAGCGGCACGACGGGGAGCTGGACATCGTGCGGGGCGCGGACCTGGTGACCGTCTCCTGGAACGTCTTCGCCGACCACGACAAGACCCTGATGATCGGCAACAGCGACAGTGCCGGCGCCACCGACCGGGGAAGGCTGCGCGTCACGCTCCACCACAACCTCTTCGAGAACGTCGTGGAGCGCGCGCCGCGGGTCCGGTTCGGCCGGGTCGACGCGTACAACAACCACTTCGTGGTGCCGAGCGGACCGTACGTGTACAGCTTCGGCATCGGCCAGGAGTCCCAGCTGTACGCCGAGCGGAACGCGTTCACGCTCGCCCCCGGCGTACCGGCCGGGAAGATCCTGAAGAAGTGGAAGGACGCGCCCGTCACGGTCGCCGGCAACCTCGTCGACGGCCGCCCCGTCGACCTCCTCGCCGTCCACAACGAGCAGTACCCGGCCGAGGCCCTGCGCGCCGACGCCGGCTGGACCCCCGTCCTGCGCACCCGCGTCGACCACCCCCGGGCCGTCCCCGCGCTCGTCGGCAGGCTCGCGGGCGCCGGCCGTCCGCGCTGAGCCCCGGCACCCCGGGACAGCGGTCGAGCCGGCCCGGTCACGGGAGCAGCAGCGGGAACTCCGCCCCCGCCCACAGCGCCCTGACCGCGTCGGGCGCGAGCCCGCCCGGCCCGTCGCCCGGCTCCTCTCCGGTGCTCCAGCGGTGGGCGGAGGCGGGCGCGGACCGGACCGCGGGCCAGCCGGGGCTCCCGTGGGCGGCGAAGTCGGCCCAGGCCCGCACCATGCGCCGGGAGAGGTCGTGGTCCTCGGGGGTGGGGGCGCCGCCGACGAGGAAGGCGGCGCAGTCCAGGCCGAGGGTGCCGAAGGCGAAGGGGACGTCCGCGCAGTGCCAGGCGCGGACGCCGCCGTCCGGGCCGGGCCGCCGGCGGTCGAAGCGTGCCAGGAAGGCCCGGCCGCCGGCGAGGGCGTGCCGCTCGGCGAGGCGGGCGGCGTACTCGGTGAAGAGGAGGTCGCCGAAGACGGCGAGGTACACGTCGAGGACGGGGGCGTCCGGCAGCGCGGCCCGGTACCCCTCGACCAGCCCGTCCGGCAGCCCGAAGTCCCGGGCGAACGCGCCGAGTCGTTCCTCGGTGGTCACCTTGGCACTGCTCCCGACGGCGTCCAGGAGCCGGTACTCCTCCGTGGTGTGGCAGACCAGCAGGTCGACGTCCCGGGCGGCGCCGGCGGCGATCCCCGCGAGGGGGTCGACGGGCAGGACGTCGCCGTCGAGGACGGGGGCGTAGAGCGAGGGGTCGTAGTGGCGGGAGCCCGACGCCGGATCGTGGCGGTAGGCGTCGACGACCCGGTCGGAGGCGGTGACGAGCACCTCCGGGCCGACGGAGGCCAGCCCTTCGGCGGTGGCCGGGCAGCCCGCTGCGGCGGCCACCTCGCGGGTGGTCGCGGCGGCGGTCTCCGGCGGGTGGTGGGGGCCGGCGGGGCTGTGGAGGACGGCCCGCCGGAACAGGCCGCGGGCGCGCTCCGTCACCATCAGGCAGGCCACCGAGGCGGCCCCGGAGGACTGCCCGGCGACGGTGACGCGGTCCGGGTCGCCGCCGAACGCGGCGATGTTGTCGCGCACCCAGCGCAGGGCGGCGATCTGGTCGAGCAGCCCCCGGTTGTCGGGGTGGGCGCCGTCGCCGGCCGGCACGTGACCGAACCCCTCGAAGCCGAGCCGGTAGTTGAGCGTGACCACCACCAGGCCGGCGCGGGCCAGGACGGTGCCGTCGAGGTCGGGCTGGGCGGAGGAACCGAAGGTGTAGGCGCCGCCGTGGATCCAGACCAGGACGGGCAGCGCCCCGCAGTCCGGGGCCGGGGTCCACACGTTGAGGGTGAGGACGTCCTCGTCGCCGGGGCGCCACAGGGGCGCGCCGGGCAGCTCCGCCGACTGCGGGGCGACGGGCCCGAAGGCGGTGGCGTCGCGCACGCCGCTCCAGGCCGCCGCCGGCCGCGGCGCGCGGAACCGGTGGGGGCCGAACGGCGGTGCGGCGTAGGGGATTCCGAGCACGGCGACGATGTCGGGAGAGACGCGTGCGCCCCGTACCGAGCCGTGCGTGGTGGTGAAGACGTCCATGTCCTCAGCCTGGCACCCCGCCTTCCGCGCGCGCCAACACCGAGTCGGTGCCCGTTCACGCACTTCTGTGGTGAATGAGGCGGCGCCTGCCGTAGGCGACGGTCAGCGCGGCGAGCAACGGGCCCCACAGGACGAGCGGCGCGTAGCAGAGGTAGTACGACGCCGCCTCCCAGCCGCCGGCCCTGCCGGGGAAGTCGGGAGGCAGGGCGTGGCCGCGGATCGTGGTGCCCCTGAGCTCGGTGGCCGTCGCCAGGACGGTCCACAGCAGGGTGAGGGCCGTCGCCCCGAGGGCCGCGGGGACGAGGACGGCGGCCGGCGGGATGCGCCGGCCGCGCAGGACCGGGACCCAGTCGGGGACCACCTCGCCCCACCGGGCGACGAGTCCGACCGCGGTGAAGGCGACGGCCTCGGAGAAGAGCGACAGGAAGACGACGTACAGCCGCTCGCCGGGGCCGATCCCGGAGCCGAAGGCCGCCGGCAGCCGCCACAGCCCGGCGGGCAGGACGGTGAACGGCACGGCGTAGGCGAGGAGCCGGGTGCGCCGGGACACCCCGGCGACGGGTGCGTGGGCCGCCCGCCAGGCGGCGCGGAGGCGGCCGGAGGGGGCGGGCCGGCGTGGGGGTGCGGCGGGGCGGCGGGGCTGGTGCGGCATGCGCGGTCCTCGGTCCGGTGGGCCGCCGGGCGGCCCGCTCGGTGTCGACGATCGCGGGCACGGGGCGCCGGGGGATCGGGCCGTGGGCGGAACCCGCTCCCCCGTGCGGGCGAGACGGGCGTACGACCCGGGGTCCGGGGCAGCCGGCCGGTCAGCGGCCGAAACCGCCCCGGAGGGTGGTGCGGCCGCCGTCGGCGGCGGTCAGGACGGCGGTGTAGGTGTCGGCGGACGCGTCGCGCGTCCCCTCCGCGTGGTTGTACTGGGCGGCGAAGACGTGCGGACCGGGCGGCACCTCCCGGCCGGGTCCGAGGGTCCACCGGTAGACGAGGGCGTCGGGCCGCTCGGTCACGGTGACGGTGAAGTCGCCGGCGGGACGGGTCTGCCAGTGGCCGGTGGTCACGACGCCCGGCGTGCGAGCGACGCGCACCTCGACGGTGAGCCCGGTGACCGGCGTGTCCGTGGTGAGGGCGAGGTCGCTCTGCGCCCACCAGCGGTTGCTGCCGGCGTCGACGGTGCCGGCCGCCCTGGCGACCGGGCCGGGAGCCGGGAGCGCGGCGGCGGGCCGCGCGGGCCGGTCGCCGACGGTGGTCGCGGCGAGGCCGCCGATGCCGACGACGCCGGCGGTGACCGCGGTGACCGCGACGGCGACCGTCCAGCGGCGGCGCGGCCCGGGCCCGGCCGGTGCGCGGCGGCGGGGCGCCGGGGCGGCGCCGGCCATGCCGCGCTCCACCCGGGCGAGGATGCGGGCGTGGTCGGGGCGGTGCGCGAGCGCCGCGTCCCTCAGTTCGCGGCGGAGCCGTGTCTCGTCCATCAGCGCCTCCCCGCGGCGAGTTCGGTGGCTGCCCGGGGGCCCAGGAGCCGCTGGAGTTCGGCCATGCCCTTGGCCGTCTGGCTCTTGACCGTGCCGACCGAGACGCCGAGGGCCAGCGCGGTGTCCCGTTCGGACAGGTCGAAGGCGTGGCGGAGCACGACGCAGGCGCGTTTGCGGAAGGGCAGGGCGCGCAGGGCCGTGCGGACGTCGACGACGGCCGGGACGTCGGGGTCCTCGGTGTGCTCCGGGCGCCGGTCCCAGTAGGCGGCGATGCGGCGGCGTTCGCGGACGGTGCCCCGGATGCGGCTGCGGACGAGGTTGGCGACGACGCCCCGGGCGTAGGCGGCGGGGTGGTCCGCGGCGCGGACCCGGTCCCAGCGGTGCCACAGGGCGAGCATGGCGTCGGCGGCGAGGTCGTCGGCGGCGTCGGTCTCGCCGGTCAGCAGATGGGCGAGGCGGGCGAGTTCGGCGTAGTGGCGCTCGAAGAAGGCCCGGAACTCCGCGGCGTCGTCCCCGGTGTCAGCGTCCGTCGTGACCACGACGTTCCTCCGTCGGGGCGGTGGTGGGGCCGGGGGCGGCGGGGCCGGTGCTGGCGCGGGCCGTCAGTACGGGCGTGAGCAGTTCCGTGCCGCGCGGGGGCTGTCCGGCGAGGCGGCCGACGACGCGTTCGACGGCGCGTCGTCCCATCTCCTGGGCGGGTACGGAGACGGCGGTGAGCGGTACGGAGGCGTGCTCGGCGACCTGGTCGGGGCAGACGGCGACGACGGAGACGTCCTCGGGGACGGCGCGGCCCTGGTGGCGCAGGAGGGCGAGCAGCGGTTCGACGGCGGCCTCGTTCCGGACGACGAGCGCCGTGGTGCCGGGGCGTTCCTCGAAGACGCGGGTGACGGCGGCGGCGACGGCCGCGTACGTCCCGTCGACGGGCCGGTGGAGCAGGCCGACGCCGTGGCGGGCGGCGGCGGCGCGCAGGCCGGTGAGGATGCGGGTGCCGAAGCCCGTGGCGCGTTCGTGGACGGCGGGCGGTTCGCCGAGGACGGCGACCGCGGTGTGGCCGAGGGCGGCGAGGTGGTCGACGCAGCGGGCGCCGGCGGCCTCGAAGTCGAGGTCGACGCAGTCGAGTCCGGTCGCGTCGGCCGCCTCGGCGGTCTCGGCGGGGAGGCCGATGAGGACGGAGGGCCGTGCGGCCTCCCGGAGGCAGGGGATGCGGGGGTCGTCGAGGCCGACGTCCATGACGATCATCGCGTCGGCGACGGCGCTGCCCTCGACGCGGCGGACGGCTTCGGGGCCCTCCTCGCCGGTGAGCAGCAGGACGTCGTGGCCGTGGGCGCGGGCCGTCGTGGTGACGGCCATCGCGATCTCCATCATCACGGGCACGTGGAGGCCGGTGCGCAGCGGCATCATCAGGGCCAGGATGTCGGTGCGGCTGCTGGCGAGCGCGCGGGCGCCGGCGTGCGGGCGGTAGCCGAGGGTGTCGATGCTGTGCCGGATGCGCTCGCGGGTGGGAGCGGAGATGGAGCGTTTGCCGCTGAGCACGTAGCTGACGGTGCTGGCCGAGACCCCGGCGTGGCGGGCGACATCGGCGAGGGTGACCACGTGCGCGCTCCTGGGCGTGTCCCGGTGTCGCGGGCGACCGCCCGACGATTCGGCTCCCGACCCTAAGCGGCGGCTCGACGGGCTGTCCAGGCGGGTCGGGAAAGTCCGGGGCGGCCGCGGTGCGGGGGTGGCCGGTGGGGGACGGAAGGCCGGGCGGCCCCTGGGGGTCCGCCCGGCCTCGTCGTACGCGGAGCGCGCTCTCGCGGGGCGGGCTGTTATTCGAGCAGCTCCGCGTACGAGCCCATGGCCAGGGCGATGTCCGCCTGGGCCCAGAACCGGTGGTAGGTGAAGACGGGGGCGGCGCCGCCCGCCAGGTAGGCCTCGATCTTGGGCCAGGCCGGGTCGTCCTCGTAGAAGGTGCGGATCGAGGCGAAGGTGGAGGAGGAGTTCACGGTGTCGCCGTTCGGCATGGTGCCGGTCCAGCCGTTCGGGACGTAGACGGGGTCGTCGAAACGGTTGTAGTCGGCGCGGGTCTCGGGGACGGCGATGCCCAGCGGGTCCTGGTGGTGGTTCCACATGCCGTCGAGGAGGGCCTTGGCGACGCGCTTGGCCTCGGCGTGGCCGGACTTGGCCGCGTAGTACGTCAGGGTCTTGGCGTAGGCGGCGGCCACGCCGACGTCGTCGGTGTAGTCGGCGACGGTGACGTGCAGACCGGCGTTGGCGCCGGGGCTCGCGGCGTTCCAGGTGTCGGGTGCGCCGGACCACCGGAGGGTGGAGGGGATGCGGTAGGTGCCGTCCGGGTTGATCGTGGTCCGGGACAGCGCCCAGGAGACCCACTTGTCGAGGACGGTCTTCGCCTCGGTGTCGCCGGTCTGCTGGTAGTACTCGGCGACCCGCTCCATGGACCAGGCCTGGAAGCCGAACCACTGGTTGGACGCGGGGTCGTGGTAGACGGGCTTCTCGTCGTAGAAGAGGCCGTGGAAGGTGGGAGTGCCGGCCGGCGGGGTGGCGTACCGGCCCTGCCAGCTGTTCGTGGCGCCGCCGGCGATGGCGCCCTCGTCGGACTGGAGCCAGCGGTAGAACTCCAGCTGGCGGTCGAGGCTGGTCGCCCAGTCCGTGGCGCCCGTCGCCGACTTGGGCTTCAGCGGGGCGTAGGAGCTGAGGGCGTAGGCGGCGAGCGGGTTCTGGTAGCCGCCGTGGGCGTGGCTCGACCCGATCCGCCAGGACCAGCCGGCCGAGGTGTCGGTGGCGCCGCCCCAGGCGTAGTACCAGGACATCAGGTAGTGGGCGCTGTCCTTGCCGGTGCCGGCGGGGCAGGTGGTCGGGCCGACGCAGTTCCCGGCCTTCTTGAAGTACTTGTCGAACAGGGAGTAGCGCAGGTAGTCGCCCATCCTGGCGGCCTTGCCGACGGTGGCGGAGACCTGGGTGCCCTTGCCCTGCTGCTTGGCCCACAGGTCGGCCCAGTAGGCCGCCTGGACGGCGCGGGCGTCGGCGTCGGGGGCGTTGGTGTACTTCCACTGCCGGGCGTAGGAGGAGTCCCCGGTGAAGAGGTCCAGGTAGCCGTTCTTGCCGCCGTAGGCGAACGAGTCGCAGGTGGGGTGGGTGACGGTCTCCCAGACGGACTCCTGCGGGCCGCGCTGGAAGGTGTTGACGTAGGAGGGGCCGGTCGCGGTCGGGCCGGCGGAGCACTTCCCGGGTTCGTTCCCGAATCCGTAGACGTTGTCGACGTCCTGGAGCCAGTGCATGCCGTAGACGTCGTCCGTGCCGTAGGCGCTCTTGAGCTCGGCGGCGATCGGGTCGGAGCCGGAGGTGACGCCGGAGTCGAGCCGCGCCGGGTACTGCGAGGGGAGATCCCACTCGGGGGCGTAGGTGGCCGGTTTGGCGGCGTTGTAGGAGGACGAGGTCGGCTGGTCGGCGTGGGTGGGGATCATGAACTTCTCCATGGTGTCCCACGCGCCGTTGAACCTGGTCCAGTCGCCGGTGATCTTCCCGTACATGGCCTGGAGCCAGATGAGGTAGCTGTACGCCTCCGAGGTCGTCTCGTGCCCGTGGTCGGGGGCCTCGACGATCAGGGTCTCCACCGAGTGGTACGGGATGCCCTCGGGCGAGAAGTAGCCGTTGGCCGGGTCGGTGATCCTGCCGTGCAGGTCGAGGAAGCGGGCGTCGTAGGTGGAGTTCGCGGCCAGCTGGGCGACGGTGACCTCGGCCTTCGTGTGGCCGGGGGCGGTGGCGGTGAAGACGGCGGTGCCGGTGCCGGTGGCGGCCGCGGCGACGGTCACCTTCTGGGCGGTGTTCCAGTTGGCCGGGGTGAAGGTGAGGGACGCGGGGGTCGACGTGAGGTTGGTGTTGCCGGACGTACGGGCGATGCCGACCGTGACGTCGGTGGTGGGGGCGGTGGAGAGCCTCAGGTCGAAGGTGCCGGTGGCGCCCTGGCGGACGCCGAACTGGCCCGGGGAGGCGACGAGCGCGGGGCCCGCGGCGACGGTGACGCCGACCGGCGCCGATTCGGCGGAGGCTCCGAGGCTGTCGTAGGCCTTGGCGTAGAGCGAGTGGGCGCCGGTGGACAGGCCGGTGGCGCTGTGGGAGAAGGGCGCGGTGGTGTCCGTGCCGAGGAGCGTGGTGTCGCTGTAGAACTCCACCCTGCTCACCGTGGCGCCGTCGGCGGCGGCGGCCGTGGCCGCCAGGGGGACGGCGTCGCCCGCGGTGAAGACCGCGCCCGCCGTGGGGCTGGTGAGGACAGCGACCGGGGGCTGGTGGGCGCCGGTGCAGGGGGTGCCGTTGACGGCGAAGGAGGTCGGGGCGGCGTTGGTCCCGCTGTAGGTGAACTGGGCGCCGGTGGTGGTGGCGGCGCCCGCGGCGAGGGTGCCGTTCCAGGCGGCGTTGGTCACCGTGACGTTCCTGCCCGACTGGGACCAGACGCCGCTCCACCCGTTGGTGAGCTTCTGGTCGCCGGCGTAGGAGTAGCTGAGGGTCCAGCCGTCGAGCGCGGTCGTGGCCCGGTTGGTGAGCGTGAGTTCGGCGGTGAAGCCCGAACCCCAGTCGTTCGTCCTGTAGTCGACGCTGCACTGCACGGCGGCGGCCTGCGCGGTGGTGGCGCCGACGGCCGTGAGGCCGAGGGGGAGGGAGAGCGCCGCGGCCAGCGCGGTCAGCTGCCGGCGCGGTCTTCGTACACGGGGTCGTGACATGCGGGTGGTTCTCCTCGCGGCTCGGGAGGTTGGGGGTGCGAAGAGCGGGATGGGCCTGCGGGGACAAGCCCTGAACCAGTGGGAGCGCTCCCACTGTGCAGTTGGGGCGCAACGGCGTCAAGGTGTGTGAAGAGTCGAAGGCAGATGACGGGGAAATTTACCCAACACCTCTTTTGCTTGGCGGCTGTTGACGCTACGGTCTGCCCGACCAGTGGGAGCGGTTCCATCCAGTCGGCACGCCATCAGGGGCGTGCCCTCGCTGTGAGGACTCGCTCATGCGATATCCCCCACGTCTGTCCGCGCTGCTCGCAGGAGCGGCGCTCACGATGGCGAGCACCGCCTTCGCCGTCGTGGGTACGGCCTCAGGAGCAGCGGCCGCACCGGTCTGCACCGTGGAGTACTCGGTCGTCGGCCAGTGGGCCGGCGGCTACCAGGGCGCCGTCACGATCACCAACGACAGTGCCGCGCTGAACGGCTGGAGCCTCGGCTTCGCCTTCCCGGCCGGCCAGGTCGTCGGTCAGGGCTGGGGCGGGAAGTGGTCCCAGTCCGGAAGTTCCGTCACCGTGGTGAACGAGAGCTGGAACGGGGCGCTCGCCACGGGCGCGAAGGTCACCGGCGGCTTCATCGCCTCCTGGACGGGCGCCAACACGGCACCCACCGCCTTCACGCTGAACGGCACGCCCTGCACCACCGCCGGACCCACGCCCACCCCGACGCCGACGCCGTCGACCACGACGCCGACGCCGACCCCCACCGACCCCACCACTCCCCCGACCACCCCTCCCCCGACCCTGCCACCACCGACCCCCGCCCCCGGAGCGCCCGAACTCGGCGTCACCGGGAACAAGTTCACCGACCAGAACGGCGCGGTGCGACGCCTCCTCGGCGTCAACCGCTCCGGCGGCGAGTTCATGTGCGTCCAGGGCTACGGCTTCTTCGACGGTCCCGTCGACGACGCCTCCGTCCGGGCCATCGCCGACTGGAAGGCCAACACGGTCCGCATTCCGCTCAACGAGGAGTGCTGGCTGGGGCTCGACAACGTCAAGCCCGAGTACCGCGGCGCGCACTACATCGACGCGGTCAAGGACCTGGTGACCAAGGTCCTCGCCCACGGCATGACCCCCGTGGTCGAACTGCACTGGACGTACGGCCAGTACACGGGCAACTCGTCCGGCTGCGCCGACGTGCACGCCACCTGCCAGAAGCCGATGCCCGACGCCCAGTACACGCCGGCGTTCTGGACATCGGTGGCGAACACCTTCAAGAATGACCGGCGGGTCGTCTTCGACCTCTTCAACGAGCCCTATCCGGACCGGGCGACCTCCACCGCGGCCCAGGCGTGGACCTGCTGGCGCGACGGAGGCAGCTGCCCCGGCATCGGCTACGAAGTCGCCGGCATGCAGGACCTGGTGGACGCGGTCCGCGCCACGGGATCGAAGAACCTCGTCCTCGTCCCGGGCCTCGCGTACTCCAACGACCTCAGCCAGTGGCTCACGTACGCCCCCACCGACCCGGCGGCCAATCTCGCCGCCGCCTGGCACGTCTACAACTTCAACACCTGCTCCGACGAGACGTGCTGGAACAACACCCTCGCCCCCGTCGCCGCCAAGGTTCCCCTCCTCGCGGGCGAGATCGGTGAGAACACCTGCGGACACGCGTTCATCGACCGCGTCATGAAGTGGTTCGACGACCGCGGCCTCTCGTACCTCGGCTGGACCTGGAACACCTGGAACTGCAACTCCGGTCCCGCGCTGATCAGTTCGTACGACGGCACTCCCACCGCATTCGGCATCGGGCTGCGCGACCACCTGCGCGGCCTCACCCCCTGAAAGGAATCCCCACCCGCATGAGCCGCACCAGAAGCACCAGTCGCACCGCCCTCCTGGCGGCACTCGGTCTGATCACCGCCACCGGCGCCACGGCCACCGTCTTCGGCACCACCGCCGGCGCGGCCACCCCCGGCTGCAAGGTCGACTACCAGATCACCAACCAGTGGAACACCGGCTTCGGCGCCAACGTCACCCTCACCAACACCGGCGACCCGGTCGCCGCGTGGACCGTCGAGTGGAGCTACGGCGGCAACCAGCAGGTCACCCAGGGCTGGAACGCCACCATCACCCAGTCCGGCGCCGGCGTCACGGCCAAGAACCTCTCGTACAACGGGACGCTGGCCACCGGTGGCTCCACCTCCTTCGGCTTCAACGGCTCCTACAGCGGCACCAACGCCGTACCGGCCACCTTCAAGCTGAACGGGGTCGTCTGCAACGGCGCCACCGAGCCGACGACGCCCCCGACCACCCCGCCCACCACGCCCCCGACCACGCCTCCCACCACGCCGCCGGCCGGGACCAAGGCCGACAACCCGTACGCCGGCGCCAAGGTGTACGTGAACCCGGAGTGGTCCGCGAAGGCCGCGGCCGAGCCGGGCGGCACCAAGGTCTCCCAGCAGCCCACCGGCGTCTGGCTGGACCGGATCGCCGCCATCAACGGGTCGAGCACCTCCATGGGCCTGCGCGCCCACCTCGACAAGGCCCTGGAGCAGAAGGGCTCCGGCGAGCTCGTCGTCCAGCTGGTCATCTACAACCTGCCCGGCCGCGACTGCGCCGCGCTCGCCTCCAACGGCGAGCTGGGCCCGACCGAGATCAACCGCTACAAGACCGAGTACATCGACCCGATCGCCGCGATCCTCGCCGACTCCAAGTACGCGGGCCTGCGGATCGTCACCACGGTCGAGATCGACTCGCTGCCCAACCTGGTCACCAACGTCTCCGGGCGCCCCACGGCCACCCCGAACTGCGACGTCATGAAGGCGAACGGCAACTACATCACCGGCGTCGGCTACGCGCTGAAGAAGCTCGGCGCCATCGGCAACGTCTACAACTACATCGACGCCGGCCACCACGGCTGGCTGGGCTGGGACGACAACTTCGGCCCGTCCGCCGAGCTGTTCAAGCAGGCCGCCACGGCCGAGGGCTCCACGCTCTCCAACGTGACCGGCTTCATCGTCAACACCGCCAACTACAGCGCCCTGAAGGAGAACAACTTCACGATCAACGACTCCGTCAACGGCACCTCCGTGCGCCAGTCGAAGTGGGTCGACTGGAACCGCTACACCGACGAGCTCTCGTACGCCCAGGCCATGCGCGCCAAGCTGGTCTCCATCGGCTTCGACAGCAACCTCGGCATGCTGATCGACACCTCCCGCAACGGCTGGGGCGGCACCGCCCGGCCCACCGGCCCGGGCGCCCTGACCAGCGTGGACACCTATGTCAACGGCGGACGCTACGACCGTCGCATCCACCTCGGCAACTGGTGCAACCAGTCCGGGGCGGGCCTCGGCGAACGGCCCCAGGCGGCCCCCGCCGCAGGCATCGACGCGTACGTCTGGATGAAGCCCCCGGGCGAGTCCGACGGCGCCTCCAAGGAGATCCCGAACAACGAGGGCAAGGGCTTCGACCGGATGTGCGACCCGACCTACACGGGCAACGCCCGTAACGGGAACAGCATGTCGGGCGCGCTGCCGGACGCCCCGATCTCGGGCCAGTGGTTCTCGGCCCAGTTCCAGGAGCTCCTGAAGAACGCCTACCCGGCGCTGTAACACCCACGGCACCGCCCCGGGGGGGGGGGGGGGGGGGGGGGGGGGGGGGGGGGGGGGGGGGGGGGGGGGGGGGGGGGGGGGGGGGGGGGGGGGGGGGGGGGGGGGGGGG